>JBDTLZ010000022.1:0-7972 GCA_039934515.1 Ginsengibacter sp. | reverse complement strand
GAAAAAGTAAAGCTTACACCCGTTAAATCAGATTATTTTAAAGAAACCTATTTTGCAGAAAGGCCCGCGTCGGAAAGGTTGGTGAACCGTAAACTGACATTACGTAATTGTAACCTTATGCAGGATTGGAAAATTGCCCTACAGGAATACCTTGACATGTATTATGTAGGATACCTCGATTAATCATGGATAAATTACGCATAGCAGCCTTTGGCGGGTTTCGCTCGATTCCCCCCAAAGCAGGAGCTGCCGGTTCAGATAAATTTGCCTTTGAATTGTATCCGCGAATTGTGAAACGCGGCCATAAGCTGGTAGCCTATTGCAGAGTTTACCCGGGCGATACTGATACCCGCTCGCAGGAATATGAAGGAATAGAACTGAAGTACTTTACCACCGTAAATAAGGCAGGCTTCGATACATTGATTCATTCGGCTAAATCGACCTTTAATGTCATCTTCCGCAATACAGCCGATGTTGTTCATTTACATAGCGGGGCAAACAGTATTTGGGCAATGCTTTTGCGAATTGCAGGCAAAAGGGTAATAGTGAGCCAGTTTGCCATGGACTGGAAAAGAGATAAATGGCCATGGTATGGCAAATTATTTTATATTTTCTCTAATTATATTACTGCATATTTGCCCAATAAAGTGGCCTTTGACAACGTTTACACCAAGGAGTATTTTGAGAGAAAATTCAAACGTGTTTATAATTTTATTCCTTATGGCTCAGAAGTAAAAGTACCACCGGGAAATATTGATATTCTTAAGAAATTAGGACTGCAACCAAATGAATATTTTCTTTTTGTGGGCAGGTTTATTCCGGATAAAGGGTTGCACTTGCTGATTGAAGCCTTCGAAAAACTAGATACAGCTAAAAAACTTGTACTTATAGGGGGATCACCTAATCCCGATGAATATGAAATGAAGATCAGGAGCACTTTGGACAAAAGGATTATTTTCCCGGGTTATATTTATGGTGACGATACCAATATCTTAATGCAAAATGCATATTCGTATGTACAACCTTCCATCATAGAAGGCCTGTCACCAGTGATTCTTACAGTTATGGGGCTCGGCACGCCCATGATCTGTTCAAATATTGTGGAGAACGTATTTATCACGAAAGAAAATGCGATTCATTTTGACTCAGGCAGTGCCGGTTCACTATTTGAAAAACTTCAGTTTGCCTTAAACAATAGCGCTGAACTTTTGTATAAAGCTAAACTCGGCCAGGCAGATGTTGCCGGGAGATTCAATTGGGAAAACATAACAGATCAATACCTTGACCTCTTAAAAAATTAATTAGATATTATGTTGAAAGCTGGAATCATAGGACTTGGTAAAATGGGAATTTCGCATGCTGCAATTGTAGGCGCGCATCCTTTGGTAGAATTCGTTGCTGTTTGTGACGTTTCATCATTGGTCCTGGATGTTTTTAAGAAATATACCAGGGTAAATACCTACAACGATTATATTAAAATGATCGACAAAGAAGAACTTGATTTTGTGGTAGTTGCTACTCCTACAAAATTTCATTACCCGATCGTAAAGTATGCTTTGGAAAAGAACATCCATGTTTTTTGCGAAAAACCTTTTAGCCTTACTTCAGCCGAAGGGGTCGAACTGGTAGAAATAGCCAAACACAAATCTCTCGTGAACCAGGTAGGTTATCACAATCATTTTATTGGCACTTTCAGGGAATTGAAACGGCTGTTACAGGAAAATATAATCGGGGAACTGGTACACTTCACTGGTGAGGCTTATGGCCCTGTTGTTATAAAAGAAAAAGGCAATACCTGGCGGTCTAACCCTGATGAGGGCGGTGGTTGCACATCTGATTACGCATCTCATGTGGTCAATCTTATCCAGGAAGTAATCGCCAGGCCTTTAAAAATAAATGGCACCTTGCTTAAAAGCATTTATTCAAAAGGCGTTGATGACGCGGTATATTCCCTTTTAACCCTTGATAACCAGCTTAGCGGAGTAATCCTTGTAAATTGGAGTGACGAAACTTACAGAAAAATGTCTACATCCATTACCGTTCAGGGCAAAAAAGGAAAAATCTTTTGCGATGCAACAGAGATAAGGATATACCTCAAAGACGCTAATGAAAAAGAAAATCTGGAGAAAGGCTGGACCACAAAGTATATCACGGAATTTGCTATTCCCGTGAACTTTTACCTGCGTGGCGAAGAATATAGTGCACAGATTGATTATTTTATAGATAATGTCAAGAATAAAAAACAGGGTTCCTATAACACTTTCGAACAGGGTCTTTATACAGACCAGGTAATTGAAATGATACTTGACAAGGCAAAACAAAACTAAGATGGAAAAAATATTATTTGGGGACAACCAGTTTTTTGCAGTTAATCATGTTTCTGACGAAAAATCGAGGGCCCAGGCAATCAGGTTTAAGGACGATGATGCCATTATAAAAACACTGGATATATCGAGAAAGGCCGGCATCAACACCTTCATGTGTACTACCCATGACCGCATTGCCAACATTTGTGATTATATGCGGGCAAACCCTGAAAAATATAAAGATTACAATATTTTTCCGTGCCTGCCTTATGCTCATAAATACGCGAATGCTGTAACCGAATTGGGCATCGCAGGTACCTTGAAGCAATATGTGCCCGGGAACTTTTTCGGATCATTGTTTAAAGGAGGTTTCGCTTACCTGTCGAAAGATTATCTATCGATTATGGAACTCCTCATTGATGCCGAAATGAAGATGTTCAAAGGCATCAATACCCCGGTGATCTTCTTACAGAATGTTGTTACCGATATGCTATTAGGTCTTGGAATGATTGATGTGTTGGCTGCTTTTCATAGCTATGTTGAAAAAAAATACAATGCTGAAGGTGGATTTATAACTATGAATATGCCCTTGCTGTTAGAAAAACTGGAGATAGCCGGAATAGAAAATCCAATTATTTGTTCTTCGATCAATATAGCCGGTTTCAGAATGTCGGGGGGCAAAGAATTATATGAATCAGTTCTAAAGACAAAAAAATTAAGGGCAATTGCAATGCAGGTACTCGGCGGCGGTGCAATTAGTCCAAAAGAAGCAATTGAATATGTGTGCAAGCTCCCGAATATAGAATCCATTTTATTCGGCGCTTCTTCGGAAGCCAATATTAATCAAACAGTGAATTACATAAAGAGTTTTAATAACTAATAATTTTAATTATTCGTAACAATAAAAAACTTCAATACCCTTCATGAATCAAATATTTTTTATTCTGACTGATAGGTAAGGGCAAATTTTCTTAACAAACGAAAGCAGGAAGGCAATTGAAAATTATTTTAACCGTTAGAGAACTCATCAAACTTATTGAAACTATTTTGAAAAAATATTACCTATCTATTAATAGCAACCGGATATGAACAGGCAGTTTGAACGCTATTTACAAATGACTCTGATTGTTTTGGATTTGTTTGTATTAAGTTTATTGTATTTTTTCTGTCAGCTTTTGCTGAAAGAAGGAATTGGCTCGGATATTTCTTATGCATATTGGCAGTACTGGATACTTTCGAATGTTGTTTGGCTCCTGCTCTCCTATTTTCTAAGGACTTATGCCGATAAGGTTATCCTGAATTTTGAATATTTTACAAAAAGAACCATCCAGGTCTATTTGTTATGGATTATCGTAATCCTTTTCTATCTATTCTTTTCACGTGAGTTCCGTCTTTCACGGGTATTTATAATTTCGACCATTATAAGTTTTGGATTGGGATTGTTCCTTAACCGCTTTTTATACCTTGGAATAAAAAATTATTTTAAAAACAGCCACCACCTCATCAAAAAAGTTATCATACTCGGGTACAACGATACCGCAAAAAAACTGGCAAATTATTTCGAAGAAGATGGGATTAATACCCAGTTAATAGGTTACCTGGAAGACAATAAAAATATACATGAGCTATCCCACTACCCGGTTCTGGATAGTATCAGCAATACCTTACAGGTGGCAAAGAACCTCGATGTACAGGAGATATTTTCAACAATAACACCTGAGCAAAATAAGGATATTTATAACCTGATGTACCAGGCAGAAAAAGAATGTATCCGGTTTAAAATCGTACCCAATCTTTCCATCTTTATTACACGCGAAGTTCATATTGAATACTTCGGGGAGCTGCCAATCCTTTCATTAAGAAGCGAACCGCTGGATGATGTTGGCAACAGGCTTAAGAAACGTGTACTTGATATAACCATAAGCCTTTTCGTGCTGGTGTTTATTCTTTCCTGGCTGATCCCGATATTAGGCCTGTTAATTTTACTCGAGTCCAAAGGGCCCGTTTTCTTCAGGCAATTGCGTACAGGAAAAAATAAAAAAGCATTCTATTGCTTGAAATTCAGAAGCATGAGATTTAATAATGATGCAGATTCCAAACAGGCTACTCAGAATGATGCCAGGATAACAACCATAGGAAGATTCATAAGGAAAACAAGCCTCGATGAATTTCCGCAATTTATCAATGTATTTAAAGGAGAAATGAGTTTGGTGGGGCCAAGGCCACATATGCTCCAACATACTTTTGATTATGCAAAAGTTGCAGATGACTACATGATCAGGCAATTCATTAAACCCGGTATAACAGGGTGGGCCCAGATAAATGGCTACAGGGGCGAAATTACCAACCCGGAACAAATTCAAATGAGGGTTAATAAAGACCTATGGTACCTGGAAAACTGGACATTGTGGCTTGACATCCAAATTCTTTTTCTTACAGTCTACTATGTTTTAAAGGGTGACAAAAACGCATTTTAAATAAAAATTGGTTTACAAAAAATAATACAAACACGGATTTTTCTTAAGTAATTTAAAACTCAAAATAAAAAGAATATGAAGGTTTTAATCACAGGTGTAGCAGGTTTCATCGGTTCCAATCTCGCTAAACGCCTCCTGGAAAGAGGCCATACCGTAATTGGAATTGACAACCTTAATTATGGATTCATTCGCAACATTGAGTTCATAAAAGATCAGCCAAATTTCCAGCTGATCATGGGAGATATTGCCAATCCTCTTATATTAAAAGATGTTAAAGCCGATATCATCGTGCATCTTGCTTCTCAAAAAATCCCCCGATACACTAATGCACTTAGAACATTGGAAGAGAACTACCTTATGTTAAGAAACGTGGTACACAAGTGTTTGATGGATAAATCCAAGATACTTTTTGCATCGACGTCTGATGTATACGGGAAAAATCCTAACATACCTTTTAAGGAAACTTCCGATTTAGTTATGGGTCCTACCAAAGTAAAACGCTGGGCTTATGCACTTTCCAAAATGTACGGTGAACAGTACATCATTGCCAATCATGATGAGTATGGACTCCCCTACACAATTACCCGGTTTTTTGGTTCCTACGGCCCGAACCAGAATTTAACATGGTGGGGCGGCCCCCAGTCGGTTTTTATTGAAAAAGCATTTAAAAAAGAGCCGATCGACATCCATGGAGACGGGTCGCAAACAAGAACTTTTACATTTGTTGATGATACAGTAAGCGCATTGGTATTGTGCATAGAAAATAATAAATCAGATAATGAAATTTTTAATACCGGCCCGAAATCAGAAACGGAAATATCAATAAAAGAACTGGCAGTTTTGATTTGGAAACTGGTTAACGGACCAGGTTCGGAGCCCCAGCTTAATTTTATTCCCTATTCCACTTTTGGAAATTACGAGGATGTAATGAGAAGAGTTCCTGATATTACCAAACTCCGCACTTTTTTTGATTTTGAACCTGAATGGGACCTGGAAAGGGGACTTGCAGTAACGATTGAATGGCAAAAAAAATTCATGGTTTAATAAAAATCTCCGCACCAAAAAAGAATCAATGGAATCAAAAAACTGGGGAATAGTGGGTGGTGGTATCATGGGGATGACCCTTGCACATCGCCTCGCGCAACAAGGACATTCCGTTACCATATATGAATCAGCCCCCGAACTTGGAGGCCTGGTTAGCTCCTGGAAAATGGGTGATGTGGAATGGGATAAGTTTTACCACGTTATCCTTTTATCCGATTTCAGAACAAGAAATATTTTAAAGGATATCGGTCTTGAAGATCGTATTGAATGGGTAGAAACCAAAACCGGTTTTTATATAAAGGGCAAATTGTATTCAATGTCGGATACCATCGAGTTCTTAAAATTTCCCACACTGAACCTTATCGATAAATTTCGCCTCGGGGTCACCATCATTGTAGCATCCCGGATAAAAGACTGGAAACGGCTGGAAAAAGTGCCTGTTACCAGGTGGTTGAAACGCTGGTCCGGAAGAAATACGTATAATAAAATATGGCTGCCGTTATTACGCGCCAAGCTCGGGGAGAGCTACCAGAAAACTTCAGCAGTTTTTATTTGGGCTACTATTCAAAGACTATATGGCGCCCGGCGTAGCGGGCTCAAAAAAGAAATGTTTGGATTTGTTCCGGGCGGCTATAAAACTGTAATCGATGCCTTTAAACAGACATTGCTTTCTGAGGGAGTTACAATAAAAACGAGTAACACAGCCAAAGAAGTAAAGACATCTGTAAACGGTAAGCCGCAGGTTACACTCAACAATGATATAACAGAAGAATTTGATGAAGTTATTGTGACATTGCCTTCAGCTATCTCTGCAAAATTATGCAGTGGCCTTTCAAAACCTGAAGTAGCAAGGCTAAACGATATCGAATATCTCGGGGTAATATGTGTGGCGGTATTACTTGATAAATCGATCAGCCAGTTTTATGTTACCAATATCACAGATTCATGGGTGCCCTTTACCGGTGTGATTGAAATGTCGGCCCTGGTAGACAAAAAATATCTTGGGGGTAATGCCCTGGTATATCTTCCCAAGTATGTAGTTGCCAATGACCCGCTTTTTAATCAATCTGATGAAGAGATCAAAACATATTTTATAGCAAACTTTAAAAAGATGTATCCGTGGCTTACAGATGATAATATCAGGTTTGTAGGCGTGGCCCGTGCCAGGCATGTTATCACCGTTGCCAAACTTGGGTATTCTGATGCTTTACCGGATGTAAAAACTTCCATCCCCGGCATATCGATCATCAATACATCACATATTAAAGATGGTACGCTCAATGTAAATGAGACCGTGCGTGTAGCTGAAACCAAACTTGAAGAAATATTACAATAACTGAAAGAAAAATGAAAAAGAAAAAATTACTGGCAAGCATCTCTCTCGACCTGGATGATCAATGGTCGTACATGAAAGTTCATGGCGACGAAGGCTGGGAAACATTTCCATCATACCTGGATGTTGTTATCCCCGTTGTTCTGGACAAACTGGATGAACTTGATATAAAAATTACATTTTTCGTAGTGGGCCAGGATGCAGCCATAGAAAAAAATCATACGGTATTGAAAATGATTGTGGATCGTGGACATGAGGTGGGAAACCATTCCTTTCATCATGAATCATGGCTTAAAACTTATTCAAAGGAAAAGATAGAAGAAGAAATACGCATCGCTGAGGAAGCCATTTTTACAGCAACAGGAACGAGGACAAATACTTTCCGCGGACCAGGATTTAGCTGGAGCAATGACCTTTTGGAAGTGCTTCAAAAACGCAATTACATTTTTGACGCGTCTATCCTCCCTACTTATATTTCACCTCTTATGAGACGTTATTATTTTTGGAAATCAAAACTTTCAAAAGAAGAGAAGGAAAGCCGGAAGGAATTATTCGGTTCCTTTAAAGAAGGATTTTACCCGCTTAAACCGTTTACATGGATATTCGAAAACAAGAAAACACTACTGGAGATACCCGTTACAACAATGCCGGTATTCAAAATACCCTTCCACCAAAGTTATCTTTTATATATCAGCGGTGTATCTTTGAGACTTATGAGAATGTACCTGCGATTTGCAATTTTCATGTGTAAGATAACCAAAACACAACCCAGCTATTTATTACACCCGCTGGATCTAATTGGAAAAGATCAT
>JBDTLZ010000021.1:0-27906 GCA_039934515.1 Ginsengibacter sp. | reverse complement strand
TTTTAATCGTTTCAATTTCGATATTTATTTTCTTAAAGTCTGCTTTTTTCATAGCACTATCCACACACATACTGATCTTTTTCCAATCAATGCTTTTTAACGAAGTGTTTATATCTGCCTGCATTTTTGTAAAATCAATTTGTTTAATCGAAAGTTGAATGTCCTGTGCCATCTTGTCGAAATTTATTCTTTGAATGGACTGTTGCACATCAGTGGCAATTTTTTCAAAATTAATTGATGCAATGGCTTTATTCACTTCGGCTAAGATCTTACTCACGTCAACATTAATGTTGATTTCATTGCCGGGAACCGTATCCTTCACCTGCACCATTTTGTTTTCATATTGAGTAACAAAGGGGTTGCGAAATGCCATTGAACTGAATATTATTGCTGCGATAATTAGCGCCCTGCCATAAGTTGATGGTGATAAAATAACCGTTTTCATTTTTGTAGATTTTTTAATTACGAATAATCTCGTAATCAAATATACGATGGAATTCGTATTAAGTTACATTTTAGAATTATTTTTTCTAAAAATTAATATAAAAGAAGTGTGCGGTTCTTTAAAGCTGCTGTTTTATTACGACTTTTATGCAAATATTTATATGGATGTAATAGCTGAAAAGCAGAACCTTACCCAAAAACATCTCGAACTTTTCAAAAATATTTGCGGAGAGAAAAATGTCCTTACGGACAACGGGGATTTGCAAAATTATGCCAGTGATGAAACGGAGAACCTGTTTTTTTTGCCGGGGGTTGTGCTGAAACCACGCACTACCGGTGAAGTAAGCCAGGTTTTAAAAATATGCAATAATGATAAAATTCCTGTGACGCCGCGTGGCGCGGGAACGGGCCTGAGTGGCGGAGCCCTGCCTCATTTAGGCGGTGTGCTTATTTCCACCGAAAGAATGAATTCAATTCTTGAAATTGATGAAAAAAACCTGCAGGTTACTACTGAACCCGGTGTTATAACGGAGGTGCTTCAAAATGCTGTTAAAGAGAAGGGATTGTTTTATCCCCCTGATCCGAGCAGCCGCGGTTCCTGTTTTATCGGGGGTAACGTAGCTGAAAACAGTGGTGGCCCAAAAGCAGTGAAATATGGTGTTGTACGTGATTACGTTCTTAACCTGGAAGTGGTGTTGCCAACGGGCGACATCATCTGGACGGGAGCCAACGTTTTGAAAAATTCCACCGGTTATAACTTAACCCAGCTAATGGTAGGCAGTGAAGGGACGTTGGGGATCGTCACCAAAATTGTTTTAAAGCTTTTACACCACCCGCTTCATGAACTTTTAATGCTTGTTCCCTTCAACGATGTTGAAAAGGCCGGGGAAGCTGTAAGTGCTATTTTCAGGGCCGGCTATGTTCCCAGCGCTCTTGAACTGGTTGAAGTAGATGCATTGAAAATAACCAGCCGTTTTGTTGGCGGTAGCGCCGTGCCTGTAACAGATGATGTGGAGGCACACCTTATTATAGAAGTTGATGGCAATCATCCGGGGACCCTCATGGAAGAAATGGAAGCCATCTCGCAATTGCTTTTACAATATGACTGCGGTGAGATTTATTTTGCTGACGATAGTGTTCAAAAGGAGGCGCTTTGGAAATTACGGAGACGGGTAGCCGAAGCTGTAAAAATTGACGGCTATACCATAGAAGAGGATACGGTTGTGCCGCGTGCACAGCTTCCGGCACTCATTAAGGGTGTAAAAGAACTATCAGTGGAATATGGCTTTAAAGCGGTGTGCTATGGACACGCAGGGGATGGCAACTTACACATCCGCATTAAAAAGGAAGGTACGTCCAATAGCCAGGACGATCCCGAAATAATTAAATCTTTAAGGGCTTTATTTATCCTGGTGAAAAAACTGGGGGGTACCATCAGTGGTGAGCATGGGATCGGGCTTGTTCAAAAAGACTTTTTAGATATTGTTTTCAGCCAGGAACAAATTGCATTAATGAGGGGGATAAAGAGGGTATTTGACCCGAATAATATTCTTAATGCAGGTAAGATTTTTGATTAACAATCTAAAAAACAAATTAATGAAGAAGATTATTTTATTGCTTTTTTTACCCCTGGCTTTGCATTCCTTTGCTCAATCCGGCGATGAAAAGGAAGGTGAAGAAAAAGGGTTTAAAAAGGAAAAGTTATTCACGGGTGGAAGTGTTACAGCCGGGTTCTCCAGTTATTCCACCATCCTGGGAATTACGCCGCAGTTTGGTTATAGCCTTACTAACTGGGCCGATGCAGGTATTACGCTTAATCTTAATTATACATCGCAAAGAGATTATGAAGAATACGGTGATAAATTACGCCAAACCGTGTATGGCCCCGGCGCATTTGTAAGGTTATTCCCAGTAAGATTTTTATTTGCCTCTGTTCAGTATGAATACAATCTTATTCATTTGAAATATATTCCCGCAACCAGCAGCAATTATACACCTTCTAAAAATAACCTGCATGCGAATAGCTTGTTATTGGGCGGGGGGTATTCGGGAGGAAGAGCGCCAGGGAGCAATTCCTATTATTATTTATCTGTTTCCTGGGATGTTCTGGGCGATAAAAATTCGCCATATGTTGACGGCCTGGGCAGGAGTAACCCGATCATCAGGGCCGGGTATAATATTGGTTTGTTCCAAAAGAGATACAGGTAAGTGTAACCTGGAGCATGTACAGGTGTCAAGCGTGGCAACGACAGGCCTACCTGACCAGGGTGACGGTTCCTTTTTGAAAAATTTCTTTGTCCTGGTAATCCACTCCCGCGACAATCCATACGTATACATCCGAATCCTGCGGTGCTCCTTTAAAGGTTCCATCCCAGCCTTTATTTTGAACCGGGGTCGAAAATATCAATTGCCCGCGCCGGCTATATATTTTAAAATACCGGATAAATTTCATTCCGATTGGGACAGGCCTGAAAATATCGTTTAGGCCATCACCGTTAGGAGTAAACGCATTAGGTACATACAATCCCGGCTTTACTTTGTAAACGATAACATCGATGGTGTCTGTGCCACTGCAGCCTTCGGGGCTTTGAACTTTCAAAACATACTGTTGATTTTCCGATAATATGGCCACAGGATTGGCGATATCGGCATTGTTCAGCCCTAATGGCGGATTCCATGAAAACAACTCTGCGCCGGTTCCTGATAAATGCAGTGGCTGGTCCACTACAATATTTGTGTCCCGCGGCCCTGCATCTGCGATAATTTTCTCAACTTGTATCAAAATGCTGTCAAACCCGGGTTTAGGGCAACCAAGCACATCTTTTACAGAAACAATATATCTTACAGTCTGTGTAGGGGTTGCCACAGGATCGGGCGTAAAAGGGTTGTCTAAAAAAGTAACTGGCGACCACAGGTAGGTGCTGCCGCCGCTTGCATGAAGCTGGTAGCTTCTCGGGAAACAAATAGTGGTATCCCTTCCTGCATTTGCCTTTGGATATGGAATTACTTTAATTGTTACGTCATCCGAGGCGTTGCATTTCCCAATACTGGCGGTTATGTGAAAGGTTGTATTCGCTATAGGCGCAGCCGATGGATTTTTAGCAGTATTATCATTCAGTAAAGGAGCAGGTGTCCATATATAATGGAGCGCGTCACTTACCGTATTTAATCTTACTGAATCGGTGAGGCAAATTGTAGAATCATTGCCTGCATTTAAAGTGACCCGGTCCACTACATTTACAGTAACCGGCAATGTTGCAAAACATCCCGGAGTTTCAGTTAAAGTGGCAAAATAAGTTGTTGATACTTTCGGGCTCACAACAGGAGTGAAGCTGTTGACATTATTGATATTGTAAGCAGGTGACCACACAATTGTTCCCGTTCCCACTGCCTTGAGCTGCAAGGTATCTATAGAGCATATAAGTGTATCATTTGTGACCGTAAAAAGGGGCTTATCAAGTATAGCCAGGGTATCAGTAACGGTCTTTATGCAGCCTTTCGCATTACCTACAACTAAATGCACTATATAATTACCGATCTCAGGGTAAATATAGGTTGGGTTTTTTAGGTGCGACGTATCGCCATTCGCCTGCAGATCGCCAAAATTCCATCGCCATGAATCCACCAAACCATACCTTGATTTGGTAGTATCGGTAAATTGAATGGGGGCATTAACACAGCGGCCGGTGATCTTAAATCCCGGTAAATATCCTGGATACACTTTGCGTATTTGGGTTGCAGAATCAGAGCACTGCTGGCCCCTGTTGATCACCAATTTATAAACAAATACACCTGTATCACTGAAAACATGCGTGGGATTTTCAAGCGTGGAAATATTGGAATCACCACTTTTCGGATCTCCGAATTCCCAGTAAAAAGTTTGATTTTGAGGCGAATGATTATCATTTGAAAAATCAACAGAAAATCCATCGCAGCTTACCGGCTTGAGGTCGAGTTCTACCCCCGCGAAATCACAATCTGTAACATTCACGATGAAATCTTTTCGATGTTCATTGATCAAAATCCCGTTTCTGTAGGAGTTAACCAAAACGCATACCACGTACTTTCCCACATCTGGTGCGATACCGCTGATAATACCTGTATGTTGGTCAATAAACGCTTTATCTCCCAATGGTGCGCCGGGTAAAAAGCCATTAATATAGCCGACTGAGCCATAAGGCGCCGGGAGCGGATTTACATTGGCTGAATTTTGGGTGGCTCCCCCGTTATAAGCGGCAGCAAAAGAATATGAAAGTGAATCGCCATCTTCATCTGTTGCGTTGAAGGTAAGTGTGAAGCGTTTCTTCCTGCAAATAGCGTCTATACTAGTGGAAAATACAGGAGAGTTATCATGTATTGACGGGATGATACAACTATATGTAGAACCAGTACCGCCGACACTTTGAGAATTAAATACATTGGCAAGAGGATTTACCCGGCAGCAGGTTTGGTATGTTGCCGTATAGCCTTTTGAGTTATCAGGCAGGGTAACCAATTGAACGAACAACCCCACATGATAATTCAATTCGGGTGAATTGCTGATGCAGGGGGGAAAAGGATTTACTTCTACAGGGAATTCATTGGCTTTTGGTACATCCCACGGCAGCCCATTGTGAATTTCAAGTCCGTTATCATTATTAAATATCCCGATAAAAACATCCACGGGCATGGCAGCACCTGTGGTGAGCTGATCCCGGAACAGTTTAAGTGTGATTCTATAGTTACTCGAACCCGGAGCTGGCCCCACGCCCAAATACTCGTATAACATTTCACCGCCAATAATATGAGCGGCTTCGCATGGGAATACCATCAAAAATAGTAAACATATGAGCAGGATTTTTTTCATTAGAAAACAGAATGCGAATTATACAATAACAATAACGTTAAATTACACAAAAAAGAGGTGCGGTCTCAATAAAATATTTATAAAACTGACGCCTTTATACCTCATAAACGCCTTAAAAAATCCCTCAAAAATATCGTTGATTTTTCTTTTTCTTCCCACATACCCATATGCCCGGAGTGCTGTAATATGCAGATATCTGAAACGGCGGGTAAATAACATTGTGGGAGGGTCGATCGTAATGGAACAGCGCCATCATTTTTACCCATGATAAAAAAGACCGGTTGTTCAAATGACCGTAAAACTGAAGTACGGTCGGGGCGCTGAATCATCGCCTCGTAATATTGAATAAGGGAACCCGCGGAAAAATCTAACGAAAGTTCTATTAATCCCTCAACAAGCTGCGGGCGTTCTTTTTTTGTTTTTTCTGAAAAAAGATTGGGTATGGTCGTTTTTAGAAATGGAATCGCCCCGTTACTTTTGATAAATTCAATACCTTTTCTCCGCGATTGTTTTTTGGCATCATCATCAGTATATGCTGTCGAATGAAAAAGTCCAAAACCATTTAGTGCTTCGGGGTATCGTTCAGCAAAAGCCAGTGTAATATATCCACCCATGCTGTGCCCGACTAAAGTGAATCCATTCTTACCGCCTTCATATTTTTCGCTGCCTTTTATTTCGGCATCGGCGATAGTTTTTATTATTGCTGCATAATCTTCAATACACGACCAGTCTTCATTATGTTCAGATTTACCACACCCGGGAAGATCTGGTGTAATCAGGTAGAATTCTTCCTGCAGTTTTTCTACCTGGTAATCCCAAATGCTGTTATCTTCCGCAAAGCCATGTACCAGCATCACGGGCTTTCCTTTACCGCAGGTGTTATAAAAAATTTTTTTATTCTGAAGAACCAGTTGTTTCATGCATGATATTTTTCCCGGGAAATATAAAATAGACTCCTGAAAATTAATATTGCGATAAACGGCATCAGCGCAGGGTTCATATGTTGGGGTAAAAAAAACCAGCACGCAAAAAGAACCAGGTTAAATACTGCGTATATGGTAAAATATTTCTTTGCAATGCTTTTGCCCGATTGTATGTAAAATGCCGCGATGATATTGGTTGGCCATGCCCATAATAAATTGAAATTATCCTTACACATATAATGATCGGTACCCAGCCACATGAAAATCAGTAAAATTCCGAGAAGCCCTGTCATAAAAAAGGTAAATCCATCTACAGCAATAAGCAGCCTCCTTATAAAGGTATTTTTTGAAAAACTTAATAAAACAATTAATATAAAAATAACTGCAAAAATGAAAAGGGGATGCGTAAGCACATCGATTTCCCCGGACACCAGGGATGAATCTAAAATATTTATTTTTTCAGCAACCAGTGGTTTGCTTCCAATAGTTGTTTTATCAAAAGATTTCATCAGGTAATCCGGCAGGAACATTATTTCGCGGGGGCTCATTTTTACATCCAGCCGGCTCCCCAGCAAGATGTCAATGCCAAGCTTACTCCATTGTTTATCATTGTAATCAAGGTATTCATAAATAAGGTCGCGAAAAGTGGCCTTTGTTTGCAATACTTCTCCAAAATGAACCGGTACAGCAGCAGCTTTTTCCACCAGGTCGCGGAGCCTTGTGGTACAGTTGTCAAACGTAAAATCATATTTATAAAACCTGTTTTGAGCCATTAGGTTGGCCTGGAGCAACATGAGCATATTGTATTTTTCGGCACAGGTTAAGTCTAAAACCTGTTCGGCGATTCCCCTGTTTTCCTGCTGGTAGGAATATTTAAAAGAATCGAAGTCGTCGGTTGATAAATAAAAGGAAAGCTTACCCTGTATGAATTTTGTATAAAAACCGGGCTCATCAAAATTGAAGGTACCGTAATTGTAAACAATATCACTGTTACTTTCGGGGTCGGTTACGCGAACTGCACTATGCCCGAAAGTGGAATAAAGCGCTTCACCTGGCGTACAGGTCAAAAGACTTATGCGTAAATGACAGGAGTCACCCTGCGCAAATATCTTTAAAGGTAGAAGGAGTAATAAAGTGATGAAAAACTTCAAGGAATGGGATTAAGAATTAAGAATCAGGTATCAGGTATCAGGTATCAAAGCTTCAAACTAAGTTCCTCTTTAGGGGTCAGGGATTACCTGCTGTAATTGGGAGCCTCCCTGGTAATTTCTATATCATGCGCATGACTTTCACGCATTCCTGCATTGGTAATTTTTACAAAGATCGCCTTTTGAAGTGACGCGATGTCTTTTGCCCCGCAATATCCCATACCGGCACGGAGGCCGCCGGTGAACTGGTAAACTACTTCACTTAAATAACCTTTGTACGCCACGCGGCCTTCAATACCTTCGGGAACATATTTTTTCGATTGTTCGCCTCCTTTTTGAAAATACCGGTCGCTGCTTCCCTGGGCCATAGCGCCTAAAGATCCCATACCACGGTATTGCTTGAATTTCCTGCCCTCATAAATAATGGTTTCACCCGGGCTTTCCTCGGTTCCGGCAAATACACCTCCCATCATTACGCAATTTGCGCCTGCAGCAATTGCTTTTACCATATCACCTGTATAACGGATGCCGCCATCTGCAATTATGCCAGTCTCTTTATTTTTTAAAGCCGAAGCTACTTCCATAAGTGCAGTGATCTGTGGCACTCCTGCGCCGGCGACAATCCTTGTTGTACAAATAGAACCAGGGCCAATGCCGACCTTTACAGCGTCTGCACCAGCTTCAGCCAGGGCTTTTGCTCCAGTGCCAGTGGCAACATTTCCTGCGATAACCTGGATATTTTTAAAGTCTTTCTTTGCTTTTTTCAAAGCATCGATAACGGCTTTTGTATGACCGTGAGCACTGTCAAGACATATAACGTCAACGCCTACCTGCTGTAAAGCATACACGCGATCGCTGATGTCATTTGTTATGCCAATACCGGCTCCTACAAGCAATCTTCCAAAAGAATCTTTCGAGGCATTCGGATGATTGTGCACCTTTAAAATATCGCGGTAGGTGATCAGACCTTTCAGGATGCCCGCTTTGCTAACGACCGGAAGTTTTTCAATTTTATACTTTCTTAAAATGGATTGGGCTTTTTTAAGATCGGTTCCTTCCGGAGCTGTGATTAAATTTTCTTTCGTCATGAGTTCACTCACTTTCCGGCGGAAATTGTCTTCAAATCTCAGATCCCGGTTCGTTAAAATCCCAACAAGTTTTCCTGCGCTATCAACAATCGGGATACCCCCGATGCGATTCTCCCTCATGAGGTGAACGGCATCCCCTATTGTGGCATCAACCAATAAAGTAACAGGGTCGAGTATCAACCCGCTTTCACTGCGTTTTACTTTTCTTACCTGCGCTGCCTGGTCTTCAATGCTCATATTTTTATGCAGGATACCAAGGCCTCCTTCCCGCGCGAGCGCAATTGCCAGGGCCGCTTCGGTAACTGTGTCCATAGCAGCGCTGAGCATCGGGATGTTTAATGAAATGGTGGTTGTTAGCTTCGATTTGGTGCTCACATCGCGAGGCAGGACTTCGCTGTAAGCCGGCATCAGCAATACATCATCGTATGTTAATCCTTCTCCAAAAAACTTTTTAAAACCGGTTGGTGGGTTATTTAGTGTAGCCATGTGCAAAGATAAGGGAAAGTACACTTCAGGTAATGTTGCGGCTAGCACATTTTATAAATTTTACCCGGGAGTGAAACGACTACACCCTGCATTTCCAGCATGAGAAGAGCAGCCGCTACCGCACTGCTGTTTAGTTTACTTTTTAAATAGACTTCATCAATATGGGCTTGTTCCCGCGATTGCAAAATAGCTACTATAATTTTTTCATCATCAGTAAGTTCTATGAATAATTCTCTTTGTTTCCTGGCAGTGATTTCATTTTTCTTATTCCAACCCAAATTATCAAGTATATCGGCTGCAGAGGTTACGAGCGCTGCTTTGTTGGTCTTTATGAGAAAATTACAACCTTCGCTCCTGGTATCATTCACCCTCCCGGGAAATGCAAATACGTCTTTATTATAGCCGTTGCCCAGTTCTGCGGTGATCAATGAGCCTCCTTTAATACCCGTTTCAATTACAATTACTGCATCGCTTATACCGGCAACGATCCTGTTCCGCGATGGAAAATTCTGCCGGTCAGGTTTCGTAAGGCTTCTGAATTCAGTTAGTAATCCGCCGTTATGAATCATTTGTTTTGCCAAAGAAGAATTTTGTGACGGGTATACCCTGTCAAGCCCATGAGCAAGTACACCAATGGTTTTTATTTCATTTTTTATGGCAGACTTGTGTGCGATACTATCAATCCCAAAAGCAAGGCCGCTTACAATTACCACATCTTCTCCGGAAAGTTCTCCCACAAGTTTTTCACAAATGCTCTTGCCATAATCATCATTATTCCGGGTTCCGACTATCGCTACAATTCTTGAGGCGTTTAAATCGGCATTTCCTTTATAATAAAGCATCGAAGGGCTGTCATAGCAATTCAGGAGCCTTTGCGGATACCCGCTATCAGTAATAAAAAGAGGGGTTATTTTATATTTTTGAATAAAGTGGATTTCTTCTTCCGCCTTTTCGAAATCATGAAAGCTTTTTATTGACGCCGCTCTAATGGTACCGATACCATCGAGCGCCTCCAGTTCTTTTTTGCGTGCTGAGAATATGGATTCGGCATTGCCAAAATGATTGATAAGCGCTTTTGCGTGTATGTCGCCGATATTGGGTACCAGGCCAAGTGCAATCTTGTATGTAAGGGCTGTTGACAAATAGAATAGATGTCAACAATAATAGATTAAATTATTCAACTGAAACAATGATCAATTCTGTTCTCCGGTTTAATGCCCGTCCTTCTTCAGTTTTATTATCGGCCACGGGGTTCGTTTCTCCGCCACCTTTGAAATTCAGCCTTTCATTTTTAACACCTTTTCCCAACAAATAATTTACGACAGCTACTGCACGGCCCCTGGAGAGTGCAAGGTTATCTGCCGGTTTACCAATATTATCGGTGTATCCGCCTATTAATATTTTGATCATTGGATTTTCATTCATCAGCTTTACAACATTATCCAGCTCGGTAACCGAGGCGGGGTTCAGGATAGTTTTTTTGGTATCAAAAAATACATTTTTCAAAACGATATGGGCATTGGCTTCAACAGGCTGTAAGGGGATGTTTGCTTCAAAAGTGGAGTCGGTCGTCCCTGCATCTATATTGTAATTTTCTGAATAGAATAAATACCCTTTACGTTTAACGTTAAAAGCATAGTCTTTTCCTGCAGGGAGTGTTACAAGATAGTTTCCATCTTCATCGGTTTGCAGTTTGCTCACGAGCTGCCGGGAATTTATATCGGTCAATTCAACAGAGGAAGGCAATCCTTTTTTTGTCTTTATGTCAAATACCTGGCCTTTCACCCACAAGGTTTTAAGGGGCCGCAAATCCTGGCGCAATTCAAATGTGTAAATATCAAGGCCTCCTTTTGTATCGCTCCTGTCGCTTGAATAGTAGGCAGTTTTTCCGTCGGCATCCACGATAAGAGAGCCTTCGTCATCTATGGTATTGACGGGATACCCGAGGTTTTCAGGTTTGCTCCACTTTCCACCGGGTAATTTCCTGGCAACAAATATATCCGGCTTTTCGCTATAGCAGGAATGGCCGTTAGAATTAAAATATAAGGTCTGGTTGTCTGCATGAATGAATGGAGTACTCTCGTCCCCGGAGGTATTTATTGCTGATCCCAGGTTCAGTGGTTCTTCCCATTTACCATTTTCATTGCGGTGACATACCCAGATATCTTTACCGCCAAATCCACCGGGAACATTACTACTGAAATAAAGATCTTTTTTATCGGGTGATAAAGAAGGTGTTGATTCCCAGGATTCAGAATTCACATTTGGCCCAAGGTTCGCAGGTTCGCTCCAGCCGTTTTTGGTAAGGTAGGAAATATACAAATCACAACTTCCAAGGCCGTCAGGGAAATTGCAGCCTGTAAAAATCAGCCATTTACCGTCCTGCGAAATATTTTGTGCGCCTTCATTGAAAGCAGCAGAATTGATGTTCCCGGGCAATGGATAGGCCTTACCCCATATTCCGTTATTTAAATCACTTTCATAAAAATCTTCATTCCCATTTATCCGCTTTGTAAAAATCATTTTTTTGCCATCAATCGTTAGGGAAGGAAAATATTCAAGATCGGTTGTGTTGATACTGTCACCAAGATTGTGTGGCTGAAAAACATAATGTTTGTCAGCATGCGTTTTGTCATATTCGATTGCAAACTGGAAAGTAGTTCGCCTGAATTCACCTGCTTTGATGCTTCTTTGATTGAGGCCTGGGTTAAGTAAAAATTTATTAACAGCATCCAGGGCATCGGTAAAACGGCCGGTACCGGCAAGTGAAATTGAATAAGGAAGCAAATAATTATTGGTATAAACTGAATCGAGGGCAAACGCTTTTTCAAACTCGTTTACCGAACCGGAATAATTCTTCATATCTGCGCTTATGCCTGCCAGTGAGAGATATGCATCAACAAATTTTGGTTCGATCTTTAAAGCCTCGTTGATCATCCGGATTGCTGTGGGATAGTCACTATTCTGCGCCTTATTAATGGCCAAAGTGTATATGGTATTTGCGTTATGATTTACTTTTTCCGGATCATACCATTGAGCCCTGGAAATATACATTGTAAGAAATAAGAGGTAAGAAGTAGTTAAAAATTTATGCAGCAAAATTTATTTTTTTTGGTTATCCAGGACGGGTAAAATTAAGGAGAATTAACCTAATGGAGTGTTAACAAGCTACGCAGATACAAGGCCAGGCACTGACTTACAGGAATCTAAAATTCCCGGCTTCCCACATTGATTTTGAAAATAATTCGAAATAATATGAAGATCGATCTGTATGTTTTGAAGAGAAAACAGGCAACTGTATGCGACGCGCGGTTAATTGCCCATTCCGAATCTTCTAAGGTATGTTAACGTATTTATGAACCTGCAGCGACAATTGCCATCGGGGATTATTTTTTATATAATCAATTATCAATGGAGTTACGATACCGGCTTTAACCCACTCTGGTTGCAGGTACAATTTGCAGCCTGGCGACATCATGGAAGCATATTTTTCTGCCCAGATAAAATCAGACCTGTTGAAAACAACTATTTTCAATTCATTTGCCTTAGCGAGAATGCCTGGTAATGGTGGCTTAAACTTTTTTGGAGACAGGCAAATCCAATCCCATGATCCGGTGAGCGGATGCGATCCCGACGTTTCGATATTTGTTGCAAAACCTTCCCGGCGTAAACTTTTGGTCAACTTATCAAGGTTATACATGGTGGGCTCTCCGCCGGTAATTACGACGAGCCTTGCGGGGTTTTTTATTGCGCCTGACACAATTTGTTCGATACTTTGCTGTGGGTGGAGGTCTTTATCCCAGCTTTCTTTTACATCGCACCATGCACATCCAACGTCACACCCGGCAAGCCTGATAAAATAAGCAGCTTTTCCCTGGTGAAAACCTTCTCCCTGCAAAGTATAAAACGATTCCATTAGCGGAAGAAATGTGGTTGTATTGGCAGGTGTTTCTAAAATCATATAAAAAATGCGACGTGCCCGCGACAGCGGGCTATGAGAAGTAAAGGTAAGCTGAAATCAAAAATCAGCATCAGGCGTCCCTGCTGACACAGGCTTTATAGGTGTTCGTCAGTAACGCCGCTATTGTCATTAAACCAACGCCACCCGGTACCGGACTTATATAACTTGATTTCGGAGCAACATTTTCAAAATCTACATCCCCGGTTAAAGAGTAACCACTTTTTTTTGTTTCATCTTTAATGCGGTTGATGCCTACGTCAATGACCACTGCATTCTCTTTTACCATGTCAGCCGTAACAAATTTTGATTTCCCGATAGCGGCGATAATAATGTCAGCTTCTGCGCAGATGTTACCAAGATTTTTAGTGCGGGAATGGCAAAGTGTAACTGTAGCATTTCCATAAGGGGCATTCCTGCTTAATAAAATACTTATAGGCGTTCCGACGATATTACTCCTCCCGATCACCACTACCAGTTTTCCTGCTGTTTCAATTTTATAATGTTGCATCAATAGGATGATACCCCATGGTGTAGCTGAAATAAATGATGGAAAGCCAAGGACCATTTTTCCAACATTCACAGGATGAAATCCGTCCACATCCTTACCTGGTACAATTGTATTGATTACCCTTTCTTCAGAAATGTGGTTTGGTAAGGGCAGTTGAACAAGAATTCCGTCAATGTCGGCATCTCTATTCAATTTTTTTATGCAATCCAGCAGTTCTTCTTCAGGAAGGGTATCTTCAAAACGGAACATAGATGAAGTAATACCGATTTCATTGCAGCTTTTTACTTTTGATGCCACATACGTTTCACTCGCAGGATCATTCCCTACCAGTACTGCTGCAAGATGTGGTAATTTCTTTCCCTGGGACTTTAAAATTGAAATTTTATTTTTAAGATCTTCCTTTATTGCTAATGATGCCAGCTTGCCATCTAATATTTGCATTTTGCAAAATTAACCGGATGTATTCATTTAATATTATTTTTTGTACAACGAATGGGAATTTAATTTAATGTGTTATATTTAATCGATTACTAAAACCCCGCTTTGAGAAAATTTTACGTTCTCTCTATACTCGTTCTACTAAATACGCAACTGGGGGCTCAATCGCTTAGAAGACCCATTGCAGCATCCTATATTGGGCTAGGAGCGTACAGTATGAATCACATCGATGTATTTTCTTTTTCCTCCAACCAGGCTGCGCTTGCCCAAATAAAAAATCCTTGTGCCGGCGTGTATGGTGAAACACGTTTTTTGTTGAATGCCACCAATATGTATGCTGCAGTGTTTGCATTCCCTACAAAGCAGGGAAATTTTGGCATTGAAGCAGATTATTTTGGGTTTAAAAATTACAATGAAACCCAGGTAGGCCTTGCCTATGCACGTAGCCTCGGGAGCCGGCTTGATATCGGCATCAAATTCAATTATTATTCCTTCAGGATACCTGCGTATCAAAATTCTTCTGTGGTAAATTTTGAGATCGGTGCTATTGTACACCTTACAGAAAAATTAAATGCAGGGATACACTTTTACAACCCTGTGGGTGGCCGTTTGTCAAAAACCCCTGATGAAAAATTAAGCTCCGCCTACAAATTTGGCATCGGGTATGAAGCCTCCGATAATTTTATAATAAGCGCGGAAATCGTTAAGCAGGAAGATATGCCGGTTAATGTAAATGCCGGTGTGCAATATAATTTCCTGAACAGGTTTTTTGCACGGGTAGGGATGGCCTCAGAGAATTCATCTCCTTATGCAGGTGCCGGCGTGAGCTGGAATAACCTGCGGCTTGATGTGAGCGCAAGTTATCACCCGCAACTCGGTCTTAGCCCCGGCCTCATGTTGATTGTTAATTTCAAATCCAAAGAGGTTGAAATCAAATAAGTGTACTCAACCGCTTTCCCGTTTTTTGATAACATTGTTGCTTTTATGTATTGTCGCCCAGGACGCCGGGGCGCAGGTAAAACCTTCGGATCCTAACGAGCCCCCTGCAATTATTGAACAACAACTGGAGAACCTAACCGAAGCATCGGAAGATGTAGTAACGGAAGACGATTCTTACCTGCAGGAATTATTTCATTATACAAAAGAACCTCTCAATTTAAATTATGCCAGTGAAGGCCAGTTACAAGAGCTTACATTACTATCGGCTATACAAATCGCTAATTTGATATTATATAGAAAAACTCTTGGAAATTTCATAAACATTTACGAACTGCAGGCAATACCGGGTTGGGATATAACCCTATTGAGGCGTATAAAGCCCTATATAGCAGTGAATCGCAAACCAGCTGTAGTAAACAGTTTAAGGGAGCGGCTGAAAAAGGGCCGAAATGCCCTGTTGGTAAGAGGTACCCAGGTTCTTGAAAAATCCAAAGGCTACCTGTTGGACAGTAGCCTTGCTACCAATTTCTATCCCGGGAGCGCGCAGAAAATCCTGATGCGTTACAAATACCAATTTAAAAACCTGTTACAATACGGCCTCACGGCAGAAAAGGATGCCGGCGAGCAGTTTTTTAAAGGAGCCCAAAAAGACGGGTTTGATTTTTATTCAGCCCACTTCTTTTTAAGAAATCTTGGCATTGTTAAATCCCTCGCTGTCGGAGACTTTACCGTTAATCTTGGTCAGGGTTTAACACAATGGCAGAGCCTGGCGTTTAAAAAAAGTTCCGCGGTAATGAATATCAAAAGGCAATCAGATGTTTTGAAGCCTTATAATTCTGCCGGTGAAATTGCATTCAACCGGGGATTGGGCATTACATTGACAAAAAATAAGTGGGAAACAACCGGTTTCATAAGTTACCGCAAACTGGACGCTAATTTTAATGCGGATACCGTAGGCCCCGGGGGCATCGTTTCTTCTTTGCAAAATTCAGGTTATCATCGTACCGCGGGTGAAGTTGAAGATAAAAATGTTCAAACCCAGTTGAGTTTTGGAGGAAATATAGGCTATTCATCAAGCCGGGCGCACATCGGCATCAATGGAGTACACTATGGTTTTAGCCACAATATCACAAAAACACCTTACTTATATAATGCCTATGCATTGTCTGGCAAAAGTACAGGAAATTATAGCGTGGATTATAGTTATACCTATAAAAATTTACATTTTTTTGGTGAAGCTGCCGTAGATGAAGGGCGCGATAAAGCGTTCATAAATGGATTGTTGATAAGTGTGGATTCGCGCGTTGATATGAGTTTTTTATACAGGCACATTTCGCGGGGCTATCAGACGCTTTATGCAAGCGCTTTTACTGAGAACACATTTCCAACGAATGAAAGCGGATTTTATTCCGGAATCAGCATAACGCCTGTTGATTATCTGCGGATCGATGCTTATGCTGATTTTTATCATTTCCCCTGGGTAAAATACCGGCTGGATGCACCCTCTTCGGGTAATGATTATATGATCCAGTTAACTTATAAGCCCAATAAGCTCCTGGAGATGTACACGAGGTACCATACCGAAAGAAAGCCTATTAACTATAATCCCAATGGCACAACCTTGAATCCCCCGATTGTACAACCCAAACAGTTCCTTCGAACGCAATTTTCGTATAAACTAAGTTCGACTTTTATCCTGAGGTCCCGGGTGGAGATTTCCTGGTTCGACAAAAAAGGAGAAGCCTCACAAAGCGGATTTCTTTACTATTGTGATATAATTTTCAAACCGCTGTTAAAGCCTTTATCAGGTTCTGTACGGTTACAATATTTTGAAACAGGTGGCTACGACAGTCGTTTATATGCTTATGAAAATGATGTACTCTACAGTTATTCAATTCCGGTTTTTTATGACAAAGGTTACAGGTATTATCTAAACATTACCTATGATTTAAATAAAAAAACTAGCATTTGGGCACGATTTGCGCAAACGGCTTATCCTGGTAAAAGTTTGATTGGAAGTGGTTTAGACGCTATAAACGGGCATTTAAAAACAGAAATTAAGCTACAATTCATTGTATTGTTTTAAAAAATGTTGCCAAAGAAGCAGCATACTTTTAGAGTTGCCTGTCTTATTCATGGTGTCAATATGAAATCTTCATTAATTAACACCTTTTTGGCATTTTTGGAATCTTCGTATATCTACAACTTCATAAAACTAAATTTACACATGAGAAAATTCGTAATGTTATTTACTGTGCTCATGCTCAGTTGGGCATTGGCATTTGCGCAAGATCGATTGATTTCCGGAACGATAACTGATGAAAATGGAATAGCAGTTCCCGGAGCCTCGGTTAAAGTGAGGGGTTCCAAAGTTGGTACCGCTGCTGATGCCAACGGCAACTTCAAATTATCGGTAAACCCTAACTCTATCCTGGTTATAAGTGGAATTGGCTTGACAACACTGGAAACAGCTATTGCAAACAGAACCACTATTGACGTAAAACTTACAAAAGCCGGAACGGAATTAACGAATGTTATAGTTACTGCACTTGGTATAAGGAAGAATCGCAACCAGGTAGCCTATGCCGCTCAGCAGGTAAGCGGTGCCGAGGTAAGCGCCACAAGGAACAGTAATTTTGTGAGCAACCTGTCTGGTAAAGTTTCCGGTTTGGAAATCAGGCAAACGAATACCCTGGGAGGATCTACAAATGTAGTATTGCGTGGATCGAAATCTCTTACCGGTAGTAGCCAGGCACTTTTTGTAGTAGATGGCGTACCGTTTGACAACGCTAATAACAACACCCTGGACCAAACTACAGGCCGCGGAGGATACGATTACGGCAACGCTTCTGCAGATATTAATCCCGATGATATAGAAAATATCAGTGTTTTGAAAGGAGCTGCTGCCAGCGCACTTTATGGCTCCAGGGGTAGCAATGGTGTTATCTTAATAACAACCAAGAAAGGCAGAAAAGGCCTCGGAGTTACCGTTAATGCCGGTGTTTCGGTGAGCTCAATTTTGAGAAATACATTCCCTACCTACCAGAAAAGATACGGAGCCGGGTATGGTTCCTATTTCGGTGCTGCAGATGTTGATGGGGACGGAGTTGATGATAATATAACACCTACACAGGATGATGCTTCATGGGGTAATGCCTTTGATCCAAGTTTGCTGATCTACCAATGGGATGCCTTTGATCCATCGTCACCCAATTATAAAAAAGCAACTCCATGGGTGGGCGCTACTCATGATCCATCTTCATTTTTTATCAAACCTGTTTCTAATAATACCAGCATCTTCCTTGAAACAGGCAATGACAAAGGAAATATGACTTTAGGTGTTACGAGGAATGATGAAAAAGGAGTGTTGCCAAATAGTGATTTGATCAAAAATTTAATAAATTTTTCAACCACTTATAAAGTTACTGATGCTTTGACCGTTGGAGGAAGTGCCAACTACTCAAGGGTAGACGGATTGGGCAGGTTTGGAACAGGATATGACGGAGCCAACGCTTTAAACCTTATGACTAATTTCAGGCAGTGGTGGGAAGTAAATGTCGACGTTCAGGAATTAAAAGACGCCTATAACCGCACAGGTCAAAATATAACCTGGAATCAGCATGATGGTCCAAATGGTCAGTTGCAGCCAGAATTTTGGGACAACCCGTATTTCACCCGTTTCAAAAGCTACGAATCAGATTCAAGGGATCGGTATTTTGGAAATATCTTTGTTAATTACAAACCAATTAGTTGGTTAAGTTTGTTAGCCCGCGTTTCCCTTGATAGCTATTCAGAATTAGAGCAGGAAAGAAAAGCGGTTACGAGCGTAGGCGTGCCTTTCTTCAGAAGGTTTAATCAGAATTATAATGAAATAAACTATGACCTTCTTGCTAATACCGATTGGAACTTTGGAAAGGATATAAATTTAAAAGCCCTCTTGGGTTCTAATACAAGAACACAATATCGCTCAAATATTGATGCTATTACCAACGGCGGATTAAGCTTCCCGGGATTATACACAATTGCAAATTCTGTGAATACCCCCTCACCCCCGCTTGAATACCAGGGAGATAAAAGGGTAGAAGGTGTTTTTGGCGGTGGAACATTCACGTATAAAAATACGTATGTATTGGATGCTACCATCCGGAGAGACCGTTCATCAACACTTCCTGATGGGAATAACATATACTACTATCCTTCAGTATCTGCAGGCCTTGTATTTTCTGAATTGGTAAAACCAACATGGTTAAATTATGGAAAATTCCGCGTGAACTATGCAGAGGTTGGTGGAGACGCTCCTCTTTATACAGTTAACGATTTTTACGTTAGTGACCTCGATCCAAATTCTAACCAGGAAGTAACTTCTTATAATGGCAACGCGCTGTTTTCTGTATCAGGAACTAAAAATAATCCCGATCTGAAACCAGAACGTACCAAAAGTTTCGAAGTAGGGCTTGAAATGTCTATGTTTAGATCCAGGTTTGGATTCGACATCTCTTATTATAATGCAAAAACAGTTGACCAGATTCTTCCATTGACCGTTTCAACAGCAACAGGCTATACCAGGAAATATGTGAATTCGGGAACCATTGAGAATAAAGGGATTGAACTGTCAGTATATGGCACTCCTCTTAAGACTAAGGATTTTGCATGGGATATCAATGTAAATTTCACCCGGAACAGGAATAAGGTGACCAAATTATTTGGTGATATCGATAACATAGTACTTGGATCATTCCAGGGAAGTATTACTGTAAATGCATCTCTTAACGAACCTTATGGCACGATCCACGGTACGGACTTTATCTATACTAACGGACAGAGGACAGTTGATGGAACCGGCAACTACCTGATTAGCCCAACTAACAATAATACTATTGGAAATATTAACCCCGACTGGATCGGAGGCGTTAGCAATAAGTTTACATACAAAGGAGTCTCCCTTAGTGCTCTTGTTGACGTAAGGCAAGGCGGGTCAGTATTCTCCACCGATATGTATTATGCCCTGGCGGGCGGGCTTTACGAAGAAACTGCTGTTAATAACGACCTGGGAAATCCAATCAGGGATCCCCTTACCAGTGATAGTAAAAGTGGTGGAGTAATCAGGTCAGGCGTAACAGCAGACGGTAAACCAAATACAGTTCGTGCAAGCACTGCCGATTACGGCGAGTTTGACAGCTATGTATCTTCGCCGGACAGGAGGTTTGTGTATGATGCCAGCTATATCAAATTACGGGAAGTATCGCTTAGTTATTCATTGCCAAAAAAATTATTTGGTAACAAATTCGTGAAAGGCGTAGATGTGGCTTTGGTGGGTAGAAACCTTGCTATTATTCATAAAAATCTTCCCTATGCTGATCCCGAGGATAGTTTCAGCTCTGGAAATTTACAGGGAATTCAAACAGGCAGTTATCCTGCTTTTCGCACGTATGGATTCAATGTAAAAGTTAAGCTCTAATACCAACTTAAAACTACTCTACAACTAAACTTATAATGATGAAAAAAATACTGTATTCATGTTTTTTTATGAGTTCACTTTTGACGGTCTCTTGTAAAAAAAACATTACCGACTTAAATATCAATCCAACCAGGCCGACCAACGTTTTTTCTGAAAACTTGTTTTCCAACGCTTCTGTTAATCTCTCCGACCTGATGGCCAGTACAAATGTGAATTACAACAACTTCAGGTTGTTTGTTCAATATTGGACAGAAACAATTTACCGCGATGAAACAAGGTACAACTTAAACGGCCGCAGTATTACCGACCGTTGGTTTGCAACATTGTACCGCGATGTAATCAAAGACCTTACCCAGGCTTCAGTACTGGCAGATGCCGAGACGACATTGACTCCGGGACAATTGGCAAATCGTAAAGCTATTAACGAAATCCTGATTGTATATTCTTATTATACCCTGTTAACCAGTTTTGGAAACATTCCCTATTCCGAAGCCCTGGATATAGACAACCTGCAACCGAAATATGATGACGCTGCAGAGGTTTTTGGTAAAATAGCAACAAGACTTGATGCAGCTTTATCGGCACTCGATCCCTCAGCCCCGGCTTACGGTTCTGCGGATCTGATATTAAATGGAGACATTATAGCATGGAGCAAATTTGGATATTCCTTAAAAATGAGAATGGGTATGCTGGTAGCAGATGTAGATCCTGCCCAGTCTAAAACTATGGTTGAAGCAGCAGCGCCCAATGTTATTTCTAACAACGAGGAGAATATCAACATGTCTTACCTTGCTTCACCACCAAATACAAACCCTGTTTGGGAAGACCTGATACAAAGTGGCCGCCATGATTTCGTTGGAGCCAAAAAATTTGTGGACACATTGAAAGCATTGGCTGATCCAAGGCTTGACTTATTTTTTAATCCAACTATTACCACTGGCAATACTTTTGAAGGCCAAAAACCCGGATCAGGCGCCGTTTTTAATGATTTTTCTGCGCCATCTTCCAAGTTATCCGCACCTGAATTCCCATTTACGTTCTTTAGTTATTCCGAAATGGAATTTTATAAAGCTGAAGCCGTTGAACGTGGTTATGCTGTAGGCGGGGGAACTGCCGAAAGCCATTATAATAATGGCATTGACGCATCAATAGAGGAGTGGGGCGGCACTGCCGATCAGGCGCTGGCTTACAGGACGCAAGCTTCAGTAGCTTATACCACAGCAACAGGTACTTATAAAGAAAAAATCGGCTTGCAGGCATGGCTTGGTTTGTATGACAGGGGCTTTGATGAATGGGCAGTGTGGAGGCGTTTGGATTATCCTATATTACCGGTACCAAGTGGTTCCTCATCAAATTTTGCCGATGGTGAAACGCCTGCTATAATTACCCGCCTTACTTACCCTGTAATAGAACAGAATCTAAATAAGAGCAATTACGAAAGCGCTTCTGCGGCAATAGGAAAAGACTGGAAAACCCAGAAGCTTTGGTTTGATACTTTTTAAGGCTTATAAATAAGCGCTAATACTTATATAGAAGAGAGGGTCCGCAAGGATTCTCTTTTTGTTTAATACGCAGCCAATTTGAGGAAATGCTTGTCCTGTTTAAGGTAATGTGAAATTTAGGATTTAACAATTTTTTTGCTATCCTGACATTGGCACGTTATATTTGTAACTTTTTTAAAACTAAAATCACCCATGAGAAAATTTCTGATGTCCTTTTGGATGCTTATGCTTACTGGAGTATTGGCATTCTCGCAAACCCATGTCGTTACAGGAACGGTGAAAGATGAAACCGGAACTCCTGTACCGTTTGCAACTGTCACTGAAACAGGAACCAAAAATGCTACAACGGCAGACGGAAGTGGGAACTTTTCAATTAAAATGCCTGAAAGTGGGGAGCTTAGAATTTCTGCTGCCGGTTTTGATGCTATCACATCAAAGCCCCAGGGAAACATTGCCAATGTTGCCCTCAAAAGAAATACAACAGAATTGGCCACAGTTGTGGTGACTGCTTTAGGTGTAAGGACCAATAAAACTAAAGTTGGCTATGCGACTACAAGTTTTACAAGTGATCAAATTACCCGGGGCGCCCCGGCTAATGCACTTGATGCCCTCGCAGGAAAAATACCCGGCGCAACCATTTCAAAGACCGGCGGACCCGGTTCTTCCACGAAAGTTGTTATTCGCGGATATGGCGTAATAGGTGGTGGAAACAACCAACCTTTATATGTTATTGATGGAGTTCCCTTAAGCGATGCCAGGCCAGGATCAAATGATGATAATGTCGATTATGGTAATGGCCTTAATGATATAAATCCCAACGATATTGAGAATATTACGGTGCTTAAAGGTACTGCGGCAGCGTCTTTATATGGCTCTACTGCTAAAAATGGCGCTGTAATGATCACTACTAAAAGAGGGAAAAGCGGCAAGATCAGGGTTGATGTGGCCAGCTCAGTTAATTTTAGCGAAGTAGGAAAATTGCCGGTTTTTCAAGATAAGTTTGGCCAGGGATGGAGTAGCACCTTTATCCCTTCTGAGAATGGAAGTTGGGGACCGCGCTTTGACGGGAAAGACCGTGTGTGGGGTGCAATAGTTGATAATTCGCAGTTACTAAAGCCTTTCGTATTTATCAACGATAATATGAGGGATTTTTATAATACCGGTGTTGAATACAACAACACACTGGCATTATCGGGTGGTAATGAAATATCCCAGTTTTACTTTTCGTATGGTAATGTATCCAGCGATGGCGTAATACCATCAAAAATTGATTACTATGACCGACACACTTTTTCTCTCAGGACAAACAGTAAGTTCAAAAATCTGACCCTAAACACTTCCTTCAATTACAGTATTAAAAAGCTAAACGTACCATTTACCGGGCAGCCAGGAAGTGACGGTGGCTCTACCTTTGAAGACATTCTGCAAATTCCGACTGACATTAAAATTTCTCAATTCGGAGATTATAGGAATAAATTTTTCAATGTAGATAACTATTTTACCCCGTTCGCAGAGAATCCATATTACGAATTGAATGAGAACAGGAATACTCAAAATTCTGACAGGTTTTTTGGCAATGTGGATTTGGGATATAAACTAACCCGCGATTTAAGTGCTCAGCTCCGGGTAGGCGGAGATTTTATGGACGCAAGAACATTTGCCTACAAAGCTGTGAATGCACCATCAGAGGGTAGCTACAATGCCGGGGGTAATGTAGAAGGCGCTCCAAGGGCAGCAGATGTGGGTTCTGTGAAGGAAGCCACCGATTACATCGGGAGTATCAATGGAGATTTTATCTTAAAATATAATACCAAAATAAGTTCAGCCTTTACTCTGGATGCGTTGGCAGGAGTAAACTATTATCAATCACTCGTGAAGCAATCCACCGGTGAAATTACCAACTTAGTAATACCCGGCTTTTACAATCTGTCAAATTCAAGTATAAAACCAATTGCGACTGATTTCTTGTCGAGGCGCAGGAGAATAGGCGCCTACGCGCAGGCAGTTGTAGGATTTGAAAATCAATTATTTTTGACGTTAAATGCCAGGAATGACTGGTCATCTACCCTTCCTACCAAAAAGAACAGTTTCTTTTATCCGGGCGGAAGTCTTGCCTGGGTAGCATCACAAACTTTAGGATTGTCTGGTGGTGGCTTTTCCTTACTTAAATTTAGGGCAAGCTATGGGAAAACCGGATCCGATGCAGGTGTTTATTTAATTAATCCAACCCTGGAAGTTGGAAGTGTTGCCCTTCCTTTTGGAACACTTACATTTCCCTTTAATGGTGTGAGTGCTTTTGGCATAAGCAATACGATTGGAAATTTAAACCTGGAGCCCATTATTACATCTGAAGCAGAACTGGGAGTCGAAATGAGGTTCTTACAAAACCGGCTTGGCCTTGACGTATCCGTTTATGAAAAAAATACAAAAGGACAGATTCTTTCAGTTCCTATAGCACCTTCTACCGGTTATCGTGGTTTGGTTTCTAACCTTGGGAAAGTAAGAAACAGGGGTATAGAAATTTCTTTTGATGCAAAACCAATTGCGACAAAGAATTTTACCTGGTCAGTTAACTACACCTATGCGAAAAATGAAAATAGAGTGATCAGTTTAATACCCGGGCTTGAAAAAGTTGTATTGAATACCGCATACGATGCGGAAATGGACGCCTATCCCGGAAAATCTGTTAGCGGCATTTATGCACCCGTACCAAGGTATTCCCCTGATGGAAAAATTATCGTGAGCGCTTCCAGTGGTTTTCCGCTTGAAGACACTGCAAAGGGTTTTTATGGAAATGCAGAAAACGATTATGTAATGGGGTTGATAAACACCGTGACCTTTAAGGGTTTCACACTTGCATTTTCACTCGACTACAGGATGGGAGGTGTTATGTATAGTGGTACGGCTGACCTGATAAATTTCGTTGGGAATGCTTATAATACTACCTATAATGACAGGAGGCCTTTTGTAGTTCCAAATTCAGTTGTTGAAATACCAGATCCAATCGATCCCACTAAAGTGAACTATGAAGAAAATAAGCAAGTGATTGATGAAGCCAACTATCCCGATTATTATTATCCTACCCAAAATAAAGCAGGGTCATACTATAACAGAATCATTAGCAGGTCTTTCCTGAAGCTAAGAGATATCTCCCTGGGATATACTTTACCACAGCAATGGGCTTCTAAGATTGGATTCAATAATCTTTCATTGACTGTGTATGGACGTAACTTTTTACTATGGACCCCGGAATCAAACCTGTATTTAGATCCCGAAGCTACCAACCAGGGTAATGACCTTGGGAGTGAATTGGGTGAATTCAGAACAGCTCCTACTTCACGGCTATTCGGTGTTTCATTAAAAGCAGGTTTCTAAAAATTAAACAATTAATTATGAAGACATTATCTCGGAAAATTTTTCTTGGCACAAGTATATTATTGCTTCTTTTTATTTCAGGATGTGACAAGCATCTGGATATAAATGTGGATCCTAATAATCCAAGTTTAGACCAGGGAACTCCTCTTTTAGTTTTTCCTGTTGGTGTAATGGCAGTAGCCGGAGCCGCAGGCGGACAGTTTGGAATTCTCGGTGCAATCTGGGGCCAGTATACTACCCAGGCGGCTTTATCAAATCAATATAAAACTATTGATGCATACCAGATCACAAAAAGTGATCTGAATGGTGCATATAGCCTGTTATATACCAGGGGATTGAAGAATTTCCAATTTGTAATTGATAAGGCCGGTGCCAGCGCAGACTGGAATTTCTACCTGATGGGTATGTGTATGAAGGCCTACGCTACCACTATTTTGGTAGATTTATATGACCAGATCCCTTATTCGGAAGCATTAAAGGGAGCGTCGAATCTTAGCCCAAAGTTCGATGACGGTTATTCTATTTACAAAGATTTACTCACCAATCTTGATGCGGCCTTAGCCAATGATTTTGGGGCTTCTACCAACACAAATGCAGGCAGTGCAGATTTGGTTTTCGGTGGAGATATGGATAAGTGGAAGGAATTTGCTTACACATTAGAACTAAAAATGTATTTACGAATGGTAAATGCGAAACCGGATGAAGCCAGTGCCGGGATCGAAAAACTAATTGACCAGGGAGCCCCATTCTTAACTGAAGATGCCGGTGTATATGGGTTTACCGATGCACCTGGCGTGGACAATCCTTTATTCGAACAAAATTCCCGGTCGCTGAACACTACTAACAACCTTCGGGCGAGCGTTACTTTCACGTCTTATTTAAAGCAAAATTCTGATACGCCCCGCCTTCAATATTATTTCGGCAGTAATGATCCCAGTGCTATTAACCAGGGAGATTACGCGGGCACTGATCCGTCATATGGCACTGCCGCCGTATATAACCCGGCACCTACAGATCCTGTGATCTTTATTTCCCTCGCCGAGACTTACTTTATGCAGGCGGAAGCCGACCTGCGTTATTTGGGAGCCGCTAACACAAAATCTTTATATGACAACGGCGTATGGGCAGCATTTGCTTCCACCGGAAACGATGGCACGCCGTATACAGAGGCTGGAGCGCCTTATGAATATCCATCTGCCGGAACAGTGGAAGACCAGATTAAGGCCATCAGTACCCAAAAGTGGGCTTCCTGCGCGTATGGAGTTCATTTTCTTGAAGGTTATTTTGAGAAGAACCGTACCGGGTATCCCTTAACCAGTCCTGTATATTCAACGGCAGGAACTTATGTCCCCGGCGAGTTTGTCACTTCTGCGAACTCTGCATTGGCGGCAGGGAAGCTTCCTGAGCGCCTGATTTTCCCCGATCTTGAACGACAAACCAATTCAAATACTCCGGCTGAGGTCGCTTTAGATGTACCGGTTTGGTGGGCAAAATAATTTTCATACCTTAAAAAAATCATTATGATCAGAATAAAAAAAATATTGCTTCCTTTATTAGCCTTTGCTGTATTTATATCCTGCAATAAGACGGATTATAATTATCCCGAAGGCACTGTCGCAGGATCAAAAATCACATTTTTTCCAGATCTCACTTATAATGGCGACAATTATGTGGTCGTGAGGGCCGGGGAAACTTATACAGAGCCCGGTGTCACAGCTAAAGAAAATGGCGCCGAAATTCCAGTGACTATTGATGGAACAGTTGATACAAATACACCCGGAATATATACTTTGGTATATTCAGCCGTAAACAAGGATGGTTTTCCAGCAACAGCGAGCAGAACAGTAATAGTTTACGAAACAGCCGATGACGCAATCGTTAACGATTTTTCAGGAAATTATGCAAGAACCACTAATGGTTCAGTTGCCACCTGGACTAAACTTGCACCCGGCGTTTATAAAGTTTTTAATCCCGGTGGAGCTATAGGAACAAACCTGACTGTTATCGTTTTTAATCCCACAGCTTTAACCATTTTTATTCCGGAGCAGATTGCAAGTGATGGTAGTGTAACAAGCTCAACCAATGAGTCTTATACCAATAGTGTTCCACCACAGTTTTCATGGAAAATAGTAAATCCGGGGTATGGAACCGGACAGAGAACTTTTACTAAACAATAATTGTGTCATCACAAATACAAATTCAAAAATGAAAAAAATAATCTTAATATTAATAACAGCATTTTCAATTTTCAGCTCGTGCCAAAAATTGAAAGACCCTGGCGCTACTGTTGCTGTAAAAGTCGCTAATGAATGGTGGGTAACTTTGGACTCCGTAGGAATACCAGACTATTATGGTATCGGTCCGCAAAAAATTGCGACTTATAACACAGCGGCCAATGACAACAATATATGGATTGATGATTATGAAAATATATGGCCTTTTAAAATCATGAGCCAGGTGGATTATACCAACCTGACTTTTTCAACCACTGCGGCTCAAAGTGAATATACCAATATAACGGTCAATGTAACCGGGGGTAAAATTTTCCCTAAAATGGGCCATTCGCGATCTGGTAATATTGCGGATAGCATTCACATGGGAATAGAATTTTCAGATGATCCCGGTACTATGTATGAAATTAATGGAGTAGAAAGAACGCGGTTCGCAGAAGACGACTATTAAGTTTGATTTATTTAATAATAATACCGTTTCAAAACCTGGAACGGTATTTTGTTTTATACCAAAGTGAAAATATAATTAGTCCAATATTTGTTTAGTTGGTTTTTTTTG
>JBDTLZ010000020.1:0-28789 GCA_039934515.1 Ginsengibacter sp. | reverse complement strand
GATTTACAATGCCTGTGGTAAGTTTTCTCTCAATGAATCTGCAGATGTGGTTCGCAAGTCAAAACTGGTCATAAGCCACGACACCGGACTTATGCATATTGCGGCAGCTTTTAAGAAAAGTATTTTATCAGTATGGGGCAATACGGTGCCTTCGTTTGGAATGTATCCCTATGGAACATCTTATGAAGTTTTCGAAGTAAATAAATTGTGGTGCAGGCCCTGCAGTAAAATTGGTTTTGAAAAATGTCCCCTCGGCCATTTTAAATGTATGCGCAGGATGCCTGTTGAATTGATTGTTCAAAGTGTAAATAAGCTCCTTCACCTAGCTAGCTCACAGGGATCTTAACAATCCAGCTACAACCTTTTTTCGGGGCCGAAATGAATTCTGCAAAGCCACCAAAATTTTCAGCGCGGGTGATAATATTTGTTATTCCCAGCCCCCTGTTTGTATGCAAGGGATCGAACCCTTTACCATTGTCCCTAATTGTAAGCACAAGATTATGATCTTCTTCCGATAAATGAATAGTAACCCTGGTCGCTTTAGCATGTTTGAGAATATTATTGAAACTTTCCTGCATAATACGATATACAGCGAGTTGAAGAGAGGGAGTTAATCTCTTTTCGTCCAGCTTTTCAATAGTAAGCTTCACTTCGAAGCTTTTGGGTATGTGCAATTTTTCGGCTAAAGTTTTCATTGCAGATGAAAGACCATTCATCTTAAGATCTGTAGGGGAAAGGTTGTGACTTATATTACGCAATTCGTTAATTGCCTTTTGGACATAATCAAGGCTATGGCTTATAAGAGTGCCGTCAATGGACTTTTGTTTTTGTGCTGTTTTCAAATATAAGGTGGACGCCGCCAGCAGTTGGTTCACATTATCATGCAATTCAGCAGAAAGCTCATTTCTTTCTTTTTCCTGCGCATCAATTACTGCCGTAACAATATCCTTCTTCTTCTGTATTTCTGTAGTTAAAACTTCTTCCTGTAATCGGCGCTCTTCTGTAACATCCTGCATGGATCCTATCATACGTATTGCTTTCCTGTCTTTATCCCTGATAATGTAAGCCTGGTCAAGCACCGTTTTATAGCTCCCATCGGCACAAAGTGATTTGTATTCCATTTGCCACCGTGAATCATCCCTGTTCAGGGCGTTCTCTATGCTTTGAATGACATGAGCGATATCGTTCTTATGAATCTTATTATACTGTTGCGCTTCATAAAGATCAGGCATATCGTACCCAAACACATTTTGATATCCTGCCGTTCTCATTATTTTGCCTTCTACCAGGTCCCAGTCCCAGATAACATCGCGGGTGGCCTTTACCGCATATTCAAAAAGCTCGTTACTTTTTTCAAGGGCGCGCTGTGCGAGTAATTGATCTGTAATGTCAATTGACTGGCCGCCCGCAAGGGGCCTGCCTTCAGCATCTTTTATCGGAAATTGAAAAGTCCGGTAGTAATACACTTTGCCGGTCGGATCAACCCATTTATGAAAAAATTCAAAGCTTTTATTTTTCGTCAGTATCTCTTTATGGGGTAACAGCGCTTTTTCACGCTCGTTGGGTGGAGCAAGGCTCCCGATTTTTTTGTTAAGGTGATCATCGGAATAATTAAATGAATTTTTAAAACGACTATTCATATAATATAAAATCCCATCTTCATCTGTGATCCAGGCCAGTACCGGCGCATTTTCCATAAATGACTGAAACTGGTTTCTTTCTTTTATTATCTCCATCCGGCCCTTTACCTGGCCGGTTATATTTACAGCGAGGCCACCGATAAGCCGCTTTTTATTGCGGGTACCCAGCGGGAATTTAAAAACCTGGTAATTTATTTTATCACCCGCCCGGTCTATCCCTTCTTCAAATGTTTCGAAGCCTGCATTCCTGCTCAATACCTGCCTGTCGCTTGAAAAACAGTTTGCTTTCATGGAAGGCGGATAATAATCAAAAATATTTTTTCCCAGAACGTCATCTGAAAGGTTGAACGAATCTTTAAACAATGTATTCATGTAATACAATATGCCTTTTTCATCGTTGATCCAGGCAAGGGTGGGGGCGTGTTCCATGAACGTTTCAAATTGTTCCTGTTCTTTTTCAAGATCGAGCTGAGACCTTTTTTTTTCAGAGTCTAATTTATGTTTTATATCAAACTCCCTGGTGAGATCCCTTATCACAGCGAGAAAGCCGGTTAACTGCCCGGTTTTGTCTTTTATGGCATTTGCCATAGTGTGCATATGTAATTTTGAGCCATCCTTTTTTTCTATTAAAACACCTCCGTTCCATGAGCCACTGGTTGTAAGGGCAGTTTTAAAATCTAACTCCGAGCCGTTTGAAAAAGTCACCCTGCTAATTTCATGATTAGGTTTGGCGTGGCCGTTTTCATGCTTTAAGTTAAACATCATTTCAGCTTTTAAATTCCACCTGTTGATGGTAAAGTTATGATCAGCTGAAATGATCGCATCAGAAATATTATCGAGTAAAATGCCCTGCTGGAGAATGGTTTGTTCGGCTTTTTTTTGCCTGGTGATATCTGTACCTAAGAACCTTATTGCTTCCACGTGGTTTTTCTTATTAACGATGGCGCTTATTTCCCAGCGGACCCAGCTTTCATTTGAAATTGTGGTTGCCTCCACTTCGAGGCTGATCGTTTTCCCGGGATCGTTTAAACATTCATTTTTTGCCTGGGTGTATTTTTCCATATGCAAAGTTTGAATGACCTCGGGAAACGCGCGCCCCTTCCAGTTCTCATCCTTCAGGCCGAATTGTTGTTTAAATAGATTGTTGGTGTGTAAAAAACGAAAAGACTTATCGGTTATGCAGCATAAAAATACCGTTGAATTTTCCAAATATGATATACCGGCTGATATAAAATCCATAGACGTGTTTCAAAGGACTCAAATAAAGTCTCTTGCAATTTAGCATATTTTTCAAATCACTTAGGAGCTTTACATAATACCCGGGTGTATTTAATTATCGAACTGTACCAATGATCGATTGAACTGGCCACCCTGATTTGGATTGGTTGCCTGGCAACAAAGTGTATGGTTTTAACTTTTCTTTTGGCGGCCATCATCTTTTTTGTATCATATTTACATGCAAATGATCCGTTACAAACTTGCCCTTTTCCTGGTAGTTGGTTGCATTGTTACTGTCCGGTGTTTTTCACAGGAGGTCATCGTAAATGCATTTGTTCAAAATAAAAAGGCCGGGCCTGGCAGCGACACAATTTATTACGACTTTGACCGCAGCCTTGCCTGGCAGGATTTTAAAGGCGCGCCTGACAACAATCATTTTGGAGGTGCAGTAACTGCTTCTGGTTTTGCATTTGATTCACAGATGAATTTTGATGGGCGCGTCATACACCTAGATATCGGCGTCTATACTTTTTTTTCCAAAAATGACTCATGGAAAAAGCCGCAGATAAATTCAGGCTATCACTTACTGCATGAGCAACATCATTTTGACATTACCAGGCTTGGCTCCCAGCGTTTTATCAGGGAAGTTATAAAAGCCCGTTTCACCAGGCAGAATTATGCTACACTTCTTGCTTCCATATTTGATAAGGTCTATATGGAAAATCAGTCGATCCAGTCCCAATATGACAGGGAGACGAATCATAGCCTGAATGTCGATAAGCAACTGGAATGGAATACCAGGATTGCGGCGGAAATTCAGCAGCTTAAAGCCGGGACGGTAACAACGGCAAAATGAGTTTTTTGGCGCGCTCAAAACACGAAATTTTAATTTCTAAGACTCACCATTAATATGGGGATCTGGAGTTCATGCCGCACCGTGTTTACGGTTTCACCATAAATAATATCTTTAACTCCCGAGTGGCCATGCGAGCCAACCACCAGCATGTCGGCTTCAGTTTCTTTTACAAATTTCACAATTTCTTTTGCCCTGTTGCGAAAGCCAATTTTGCCTTCCGCTTTAAATCCCCGGTCCTTTAATTGCAATACAAATGACGCCAGCCTTTCAGTATCTTTTTGGGTTTCATAATCATCAGTCTCTTTGCCCAATAATACTGCAGTAGCGCTTTCTACTATATGTATGAGGAAAAAGCGGGTGTCCTGTTTTGCCTGCCCGATGGCAGCTGCCAGCAATTTAGTATCGTTCTCACTGAAGTCGAGGGCAACTGCAATCTTTTTATAAACCGGCACTTCTGTATTTATAAAGCCCGGCTCATCGGCATGCATCAGGATCGACACAGATTTTTTTCTCTTGCCCAGCAATGGAAAAACAATCGCATAAATTAGCAGCGTTGCAAATAAAAGGCCTGAAATAATTACCGATATCTTTCCGGCTATATTGCCGGACGTCGCAAAAAAGTTACTGGCCTCCCCGGTAACCATTCTTACGTTAAGGTAAACCAGGATCGACGCTATAAGCCATGCGAAGAATTGTACCACGGGTTTAATGGCAAATATGCCCATGGTCTTTTTATCGCTTACAAAATGAATGAGCGGTATTACCGCAAATCCTAACTGCAGGCTCAAAATAACCTGGCTAAAAATCAGCAGGCTGTCAACCCGGTCTTCCCCGAAAAAAGCAATGACGATAATTGCAGGAATGATGGCCAGCAACCTGGTGATCAATCTCCGCACAATTGGGTTGATGCGAAGCCGTAAATATCCTTCCATTACAATTTGCCCCGCTAGTGTGCCGGTCACTGTAGAACTTTGGCCGGAGGCAATCAAAGCAATAGCAAACAGGGTGGAAGCAAAATTTGATCCCAGCATCGGAGACAATAACTGGTAGGCCTGCTTTATTTCTCCCACGTCAGTTCTACCGGTTTTAAAAAAAACGGTTGCTGCCAGTATGAGGATGGCTGCATTGATAAGAAAAGCGATATTCAACGCCACGGCAGTATCAATAAAGCTCCATCTTAACGCTTGCCTGATTCCATGATTGGTTTTTTGAATTTTCCTGGTTTGCACTAATGAAGAGTGCAGGTATAAATTATGAGGCATTACTGTTGCACCGATAATGCCAATCGCGAGGTATAGCGCCGTCTCTTTTGGTAACACGTTTTTCATGCCTTTAGCGGCATAAAAATCTTTGGCGTCCGGTAAGGATGGTATGAAGCCTTTCAAAATTTCGTGTAGCTGCGGGTTGGCGATAATGATATTAACCAGGAAGCAAAAGCCAATCACACCGATCAAAGCTATTATAAAGGCTTCCATTTTTCGTATGCCGAGCCGTTGCAGGTAAAGAAGTAAAAAAGTGTCAAGCACAGTGATAGATACGCCCCATATCAAAGGCAGGCCGGTAAGCAACTGAATTCCAATAGCCATACCCAGTACTTCTGCCAGGTCGCATGCTGCTATAGCCACTTCAGCAAGAATGTATAACAAGAAATTTACAGGTTTCGGGTATGCCTCCCGGTTAGCCTGCGCAAGGTCACGTCCCCTTACAATACCCAACCTGGCACTTAAACCCTGGAGCAGTAAAGCCATAATATTACTCATTAGCAATACCCATATGAGCGTATAACCGTACTTGCTTCCACCCGCCAGGTCGGTTGCCCAATTGCCGGGATCCATATACCCTACGCTTACAAGATAGGCCGGGCCAAAAAATGCAAACATCCTTCTCCAGCCTTTTTTTTTGGAATTGATGTCTACCGATTCATGAACTTCACCTAAAGAGTTATCGTGTGTAATTTTATTTATCATCATAGACAAAAATATTTTGAGCCGCCAGCGCACTTATTATGCAGGCGGGTTGTTTGGAAATCTTAATTTGAAGGGAGCCATCAAAATCGAACACTTTGAGAACTTTAACCTGCGAGCCAATATTGATACCATAATGATTCAGCATCTCCATTATTTGCTGAGTCTGGCTGCTTACAGAACTTACGATCCCGTGTATCTTTAGTGGAAAATTATTTAGTGAAACCTGGTGTAACACAGGCATTTTACCATTGGCATCAGGTATCGGGTCTCCATGGGGATCTATTTTCGGTTGCCCGAGATAGTTGTCCAGTCGTTTTATAAGATCGCTGCTGCTCACATGTTCAAGCTCTTCGGCGATGGCATGCACTTTGTCCCATTCCATACCAAGCCGCGCAACCAAAAAGAATTCCCAGAGCCGGTGTCTTCTTATTATTTTCAATGCCTCCTTATTGCCCGATTCGTTCAGCCTGAAACCATGATATTTCTTGTATTCAAGTAATTTTTTTGTTTTCAGCCTTTTCAGCATATCGGTAACCGATGCAGCGCGCATATTGAGATAGCCTGCCAAAGAATTGGTGTTCACCTTCTCAGTTTTGCCCTGGAGGGTATAAATGCTTTTAATGTAATTTTCTTCACTTGCCGAAAATTTCATATAGCTTAAAAATTATTTTAGGCAAATCTAAAAATTTTTGTTGACAAATGATGAAAAATTGCATAGATGAGGCGAGCGGCCCGCGAAATAAATACCCGGCAGGTGTAACTATTTAATTTTCAGGCGCAGGTTTTGTTTTCCGGATTTCCGGGAGGAAAAGCAATGGTTCTTTATGAATCAATATTATTACCAATATGTATTACACGATAGGGGAGGGCATCGGTCGTTGTTTTAAAAAATAAAACACTTTAAACATCGTAACAGTAAACCGGCAGGTTACCAGGATAACCTTCGGAAGACAGCCTTATTAAAAAAAATATGCTCAATGTAAAACAATGAATAATATTTGGCGTTTATACTTACAGCAGAATATGTACTTAAATTGCTGGAAACGTTCAATTTGTAAAATTTTCCTTATATATTGCGCCCTTATTAAACTTGATATGATCTAACTATGACCTTCGAAAATTACAGCGTTCCTTATGAAACAGTAGAGCGATATTCAAAAAAGGTTGCCTACTTCTCAATGGAGTTTGCCATTCATCAGCCTTTGAAAATATACAGCGGCGGCCTGGGTTATTTATCAGGATCGCATTTAAGAAGTGCTTACGAACTGAAACAAAACTTAATTGGTATCGGCATATTGTGGAAAGAAGGTTATTATGACCAGGCAAGAAACGGCGACCAGACACTGAAGGTTGTATGGATTGAAAAGATATACAATTTCCTGGAAGATACCGGCATATGTTTCCAGATCCCCATTCATGACCACCCGGTTTGGGTAAAGGTTTGGTATTTAAATCCGAAAACTTTCAACACTGCACCGCTATTTTTGTTGAGTACGAATGTCCCTGAGAATGACTTCGTATCTCAAACAATTACGAACCGCCTGTATGATGGAAATGCGGCCACTAAAATTGCCCAATTCATTTTATTGGGCATTGGAGGCGCTACGCTTCTCGATAAGCTCAATTTTAATCCGGAGCTCTATCACCTGAACGAAGCGCACGCAGTAAGTGCGGCATTTTACCTCTACAAAAAATTTGGGAGTAAAGAGGAAGTAAGAAAGCGGCTCGTCTTCACCACCCATACCCCCGAAGAAGCAGGGAATGAAAAGCACGACATTTTTCTTTGCGAGCAAATGAGCTATTTCTATGGAATGCCTTTGGACCAGGTAAGAGCATTAACCGGCATTACCGATAATCTGTTCAACCATTCCCTGGCCGCTCTTCGCTTTGCGCATCTTGCAAATGGTGTTTCCCAACTGCATGGCGAGGTGAGCAGGCAAATGTGGAAAAAGTATGAGGATATATGCGAAATAAAATCAATAACCAATGCCCAGAACTGGCGGTATTGGGCCGATAAACAATTGTATAAAGCCAAGGAAGTACAAAATGACGGCTGGTTTGACGATCGTAAGATGTATCTGAAAAGAAGAGCGCTTGAAATTGTGGCCGACCAGACCGGCAAAGTAATGGACCCCAAAATACTCACTATTGTATGGGCCAGGAGATTTGCGGGTTATAAAAGGGCCGAGTTACTAACGAGAGATCACAAACGCTTTGAGGCATTGCTAAACAATAAAAAATACCCCGTTCAAATTATTTGGGCTGGTAAGCCTTACCCTCTTGATTTTCCTGCCATAAATGACTTCAATCACCTTGTATCCCTTAGCAAACAATATAGTAACGTTGCAGTATGTACGGGTTATGAACTTACATTAAGCAAGCGCCTGAAACAAGCTGCCGATGTGTGGCTGAATAACCCCAGGGTACCGCGCGAAGCCAGCGGAACAAGTGGCATGACTGCAGCAATGAATGGCGCGGTGAACTTAAGCACCAACGATGGATGGATTTGCGAATTTATTAATAACGGTAACAACGGGTTTGTGGTTCCGCCGGTTGATTACATGAATATGCATGTGGAAGAACAGGATAATTATGACCTCAATAAGCTTTACGAGATTTTGGAAAATGAGATACTTCCCATCTATTATGATAAGTTTGAAACCTGGAGACAAATTGTAAAAAATGGTATGCGGGATGTCCAGTTCCAGTTTGACAGCAATCGTATGGCAAATGAATATTACGAGATATTGTATAAATAATTTTTGTACAACAGCCACCTGTATTAGTAAGTTCCCCTCGTTTTTATCCCCTGGCTTTTTGCTGTAGATTGTTTCAAAATGGATTTTCGGATAGATTGATTCAAATAAAATTATAAAAAATAAAAAGCCGCCCCTGTTGTGGGGCGCTTTGATTTTATGGATCGGGTCAGAAATTATTTAAGTGCTTTTAAAGTTCCATTAAATTTAGCCGATGTTTGAATGTTGATCAGATAGATTCCTTTTGCCCATGCAGAGGAACTATACGATAATGTATTTACACCCGGAGACAATACTTGTTTAGCCGACGTAGGCACTCTTCCCGAAAGGTCCGTTATAATAACCCTTGCTTCCTGTTGCCTTTGTCGCATCTGCGCCTGGTTGTTAGCTTCGGGGTTATACTTTTGCCGGGCAACAGTTTTGTTAGTAACAAGTAAACATAGAAGGGACAGGTAAATAGCAGGAAAGATGATTTTTGATTTCATAATTTTTGTATTAAGATGATGATTTGATACAATGAATTTTTTAAAATTCAAGGAGAAGCCAGCGAATATGACAATGACAGGAACCTTTTCTTCCCCGCAGCCATATTTATGCGGGCTGCGGGGAATTTAAAAGGAACGGGGTTATTGTTTTACCAGCTTAATGGTTTTGCTTTTGCTGCCGTTTGTTACTGTGACGAGATAAGTTCCTGCGGCAAATTTATCTGTAGGCAGGTTTACATACATGGTATTATTATTGTTGCTTTGCCATAATTTTCTTCCACTCATATCTCTGATAGAGATAGAAACATCTTTTGTATTACCTGTTATGCGCAGTGTGGCATTTGATATAACAGGATTTGGGTATAACACTGGGTTGAAAGTTCCCTCTGATATGACTGGATTATTGTTCATAGAAACCGGCACAAATTTTTCGGATTCGCAGTTTGTAAGTACATACAATTCTCTGCCGTATTCCTGTATGTTGGCAGATACGAAAAGCTTGTCGCCGGTTGAAAAAATCGCTTTGATTTCCGCGTTTGCAATGGCGGGGTCATCTACCGGATGAGTCCCATCCTCAGTGCCATCTGAAACCCAGAGATAATACCTGAAATTCCCTTCATTTTGAAAATATAATTTTCCGCCAAAACTTGTAAGACCGTTCATTGGGCCGGCCGGGGTGCTGGATATATACGGGTACGAAGCTATATTTTTTACAAGTTGAGTGGCTTCCACTGTTCCATCCGTTTTCCAAAGCTCAGTTCCATTTACCCCGTCATTAGCTGCGAAAAAAACCGTCCCATTAACATCGGTTAAATAATAAGGACCAGGGGATACACTACCATCGCTCGGATTAATATCCTTTATAGGCTTAGTGCCAACAGTAGTGCCGTCTGTTTTATAAAGTACCGTACCGTCTGAATTGGAATAATCCAAAGCACTGAAATAAAGAGTATTTTTTGAAACGCAAAAAAATCTCTTTGTCTGTTCCACATCGTTTCCTGACCAGGGGTCAATATTTTTCACTTCAACCGTACCTGATTCAGTACCATCAGATTTCCAGAACGCATGGTTCACTCCATCATAGCCGCCAAAATAAACTGCGTTTTTATAAATGAATAATCCGGCCGGCGAAGAGTTTCCAATACCTGGATTGATGTCTTTTACCATCTGGGTACCGGATACATTTCCGTCACTTCTCCACAGTTCATAACCGTGATCATTGTCGCCAGCAACGAATAAAGCCCTATTCCCAATAACCTGCAGATAATATTTATTGTAAAGTGCTGTTGACAATAAGGAGGTCCCGATTGCTGTACCATTTGTTCTCCAGAGTTCGTAAGTAGCAGTGTTGTCATTATACAGAACATAAAAAACAATTCCATTGTCTGCAACGGCAAAGTTTTGTACAAAATATTGTGGGTTTACTATTTCCCTAAGTCCATTTTTTGTCCCGTCTGTTTTATAAATAGCATAATGCTGGATGTCCGGTCCCGGCGTAAAGTAAACTGCATTATTTTTTGATAAAATACGGTAAATATTAAAATTTGTTTCTCCGGGTATAACATCATTCAGCAAACTTGTGCCTTTAGAGGTTCCGTCTGATTTATATAATTCGTTCCCGTGCACTCTTTCGTAAGCGTTGAATAAGACATCCTTTCCCAACGCTGCGATTCCGCTGTAATAGTTGGAATAATAAGAATTATAGAAATTCAAGCCTGCGTTAGAAGCTGAGGTAGTAGTTGTATTTATATCCTTTACTATGTCGGCACCAAAACCGAATTTATTTGTCATAAAAAGTTCATTGCCTTTTTTCTCATCTGCAGCGGTAAACATCAACCTTTCCTTGAAAGCCGTTAAATAACATGGAAATGAACTGGTTGGGCCTTTGAAAAGGTTACTCTGTATTATCGGGAATGAGCCAAAAGGTGTTTCTACAAACTTCCACAATTCGGTGCCAAATATTTTGTCATATTTTACGAAATATAAGGTTCTGTTTGCCGCATATAAGTTATTGATAGATTCGTGGGATGATACCTTATAAACCTGTCTTGTAGTTGCTTCGGTACCCTGCGAACTCCATAATTCATCATGCATATCTCCACTGCTAACGCTCACTTTAAAATAGAGTTTATTTTTTAACGCCTGCATCTCTAAAGGTACCAGTGAAGCGCCGCTTGCGGTTGCGGCAATGTCTTTAACAAGCACTACCCCTGTATTGTTGGATGCATCGTATTTATATAGACCATCATTTCCTGCCGAAGAAGAGCCCGCAAAAAATAAAACATTATTTACCAGGGGGAAAGGTTGGAAACTGTTACCCCAAACATTGTTTATAAAAGTTACATCAGGGAATACATCCTGGTTGGAAGGTACAGGCATAGTACCTGCGTCTGTGCCGTCCGAAACCCAAAGCCTTCGGCCTGTACCATCGTCTGAAGAGAAATAGAGCTTACCGTTATAGTTTGTAAGCTGCAGGGGAATATCAACCAAAAAGTAATTAGTGCCCAGTTGAAAAGTGCCCGTTTCGGTTCCATCACTTCTCCAAAGCTCCAGGTTACCTGTATTATAACTAATGATCGTAAAAAAAATAATGCCGTTTACTACTGTAGGCTGCAATATGATAAATCCGATACCCAGGCCAGCGATGTCAAATAACTGTTTGGTGCCGGCAGTAGTTCCATCAGTTTGCCATAGTGCCGAATAGAAATCGCCACCGTCAGCAATAAAACATGTTTTGTTTCCGAACGCAAAAAAACCGGGTGGGTTATTCGCGGAAGTCAGGAACTGTGTGCCGGCATCAGTTCCGTCGGATACCCATACTCCCCATCCTTCTGCAGTAGTATAAGCAGAGAAATATATTTTACCGTTTACCGCGGTAATATTGTAAGGACCAGAAGCTCCAGCCAGGTTATCAGGACCAGGACTGCTAACGCCAGGCTCAATGTCTTTTACCAGGTATGTTCCGGATTCGGTTCCGTCGCTTCGCCACAATTCATTTCCATGAACAGCATCGTCCGCCGCGAAATAGGCAACGTTGTCAACAACGGCATACGGTAAAGTGGGACTATATGCGTTGTTGTTAGGCAGGTAAGGGCGAGACCAACAAAAATCGGAGTAACTGTGCGGGTTGCTTTCTGCAAGTGCGTTAATATCGTTTGTGAGATGAAAATTGCAATTGGGACTGTTGTTATTTTGTTTGTTGGCTTCAGAAATTCTATTTCTACTTTCACCCTGAAAAGACTGCGCCCGCATTTGCCTGGTATTGCGAAATAATTGTCTGAAATAGTCTGGATCTTTCTTTTTTATCTTTCCCCCGGTAATAGTATTGTTTTGAAGGAGCGTAATGTTGTTTTGAGATAAAGTCATTTTTTCACCGGGATTGTTAAACTGTTGCAACAGAGTATCCTCATGACTTGACAGAACAGGCGGTGGCAATTTTTTTCCAAAAGGTATTTGTTCGCCCCTGCCTGGTTTAGGATTACCCAGTTGTTGTGCCTTAACAATAGTTACTGAATATGTAATTAAAAGACATGTAATAAATAGAATCTTTTTCATGGTTTATGTTTTTAATTTTTAAAATTTTAAGAGGATGCAGAAAATAGAATATGGATTTACCTGGATTCAGGGGAGGAATCTTCTAAAACCATAAACTTTCCGGCGACAATAAATATTTGTTAATAAAACGTTTTTCAAACTTATACCCGGTTACATCACTTTCCTATACTATAAGGGCAGATATACATTTATATTGAGTGAAGCGCGGTTTTATTGAGGGAGAAAATTTTAGAAGCTAAACCGAAATAATAAGTACAACTAATAATCAGGCAGGACCGGGTTAAGCCCATATTCAACCTGCCCGGTTGCATCGTCGACCATGTCATTTTGGAAAGTGGAATTATTTTTTCTAATGCGGGTTAAATAGGAGATAATGAAGTGTGATGCCTGGGAGAACTTTTCCAAGCATCAACAGATGCTATGGGAAAACTTGACTTGGGGCTTATTGTTTTACAAACTTTGTTACTATATTTTCACACCCAATTGTACAAATAAGTTTTAGATAATAAGTACCGGCAGATAAAACAGAAACATCAACCTGTATAATACTTTCGCTGCCACCGGAATTACTAACTTTTTTAATCAATGACTGACCGTTGATATCGGTTATGACCAGGATTATTTTACTAGCGCCGGGAGAAGCAATCTTTATATTTAATAGGTCCTTAACCGGGTTTGGATATAAGCTTATTAACCCGGGCACCACCATCGTATTATTTTTCAGCACCACGATATTCGAATACGAGAACTTATCGTCTTTATCAATTTGTTTTAACCTGTAATAATTAATCGGTGAAGAGTAACCGGCGTCAATAAAATCATAATTTAAATTTGTATTGCCGGTACCATTAATAGTTTTAGTATTGGTAAAACCAATCCTGGTGAAATTGTTACCATCAATGCTGCGCTGCACTTCGAAGCCTTTATTATTTTGTTCGGTGGCTGTTGTCCAGTGAAGTAAGTTTTGCTTACCCTGCACCTCACCGTAAAACCTTACAAGGGTAACAGGCAGGGCGAATACATTTCCTACATATAGTTCCGACCCCGATTTATATGAACTACCCGAAAAAAATAATTGCGTGCCAACGCTCGTTAAATTAGTTACCCGGGTGACCCCATCAAGCCCCATGTCATCAACTGCAGCCGTGCCGCCAGGTGTACCATTGGATTTCCAGAGGCTAAGATTGGTGTAAGAGGGATCATAAATGGTAAAATATAACTCGCCATTACCGTTCACTAAAGCGCCATTAAAGGGAAAATTAGTTGAAGCAGTGCCGGGCGTGATATCTTTCACCAATTGAGTACCGGCTTCTGTGCCATCTGTTTTATAAAGCTCACTGCCATGCCCGGTATCAACACTATAGTCAATATCATTAGCCGTGAAGTATAAAATGCCATTTAAATCAGTTAGGTTTTGAGGTGAAGAATCATAAGGGCCGATCTGTTTTACCTTTGTTGTGCCACCAGGAGTTCCATCTGTTTTCCAAAGTTGCCTGCTAGTGCCGTCGTCAGCGTCAAAAAAAAGAAAGCCATTGGATTCCGCATATCCAGCAAGGCCGGGACGAAACAGGTCTTTCACGATAACTGTCCCGGTTTCTGTACCATCACTTTTCCAGAGTCGGGTACCGCTGCCATCATCGGCGCTAAAAAAGACATTTCCGTTGTATGCATACAGGTAGGCAATCTCATAAAAAGCACCACGCTGAAAATTTTTTACTAAAACTGTTCCTGCGATTGTGCCATCGCTTTTCCATAAGGCAGCGCTGGTATCTGTTAAATTTCCTATGAAAATATTATCGCCCGTAACAGCAACGGTACTGCCGCCCATTGTAACGGGGCTAAGGTCATTTTTTAATAGAAAGGTACCCGCTGCTGTTCCGTCACTTCGCCAAAGTTCCAGGCTCTGGATATTGGTATCGCTTATAAAAAAATAAAGCAGATTTTCTGATGCACGTGCGCCAAAAGGATTGTAGGCATAAACACTGCTTCCGGCAAAAGTTTTTATTAGTGTGGATATGCCATTTGTGCCATTTGTTTTCCAAAGCCTCAAAGTATCTGTTAAGGAAAAAAAATACAGGTTGTTTTTTTGCCCGGTGATATTTATAGCGCTACCTCCAATTGGGCCTGCAATAATATCAGTATATAAAGTAGTACCGGGATCGGTACCATCCGATTTCCATAGTTCTGATCCATGCTCATTTTCAGACGCACTAAAAAAAAGATTATTGCCAAAACTTACCAGGTTCATAGGTTCTGAAGATGAGGTAACACTTTGGTTAATATCTTTTAGCAATAAGGTTCCTGGCATTGAACCATCAGACTTCCATAATTCATTGCCTGTAGTTCCGTCATTGGCCGAAAATAATATCAGTGGATTTAAAAAAGTAAAAGAAACGGGATTTGAACTGCCAGGCCCCGCGTAAATATCCTTTACCATTTGCGTGCCGGCATCCGTCGCATCCGATTTCCATATTTCTCCGCCGTACACACTATTGGAGTAATTGAAATACAGCTCACCATTTGCGTTGTAAAAATTGCTCAAAATGTTGGGCGCACCTGTAATAAAATTTTTTACCGGCTGGGTGCCCGCATCAGTACCGTCAGATTTCCAAAGCCCGGTATTTCCGTCCGTGCCTTTTGCTGAAAAAAATAAAGTCCCGTTTACGTTAATAATGTTTTGAGGATTTGAGCTATCACTTCCGGCAGCAATGTCTTTAACCAATGTTACTGCAGGTGCATCCGCGTCGTATTTATATAGTTCACTCCCTGTTGTATTGGAGTTGGCACTAAAATAAATTTTATTTCCAATGGTAACAGAAAAACCTTCATTAATAATAATATCGTTATTGTTTATTGCCGGAATTGTGCCACTCGTTTGTCCATCTGATTGCCACAATTTTCGGCCGCTGCCATCATTGGCCGAAAAATATAATATGCCATTTACAACCGTTAGTTGCAAAGGATTGCTATCCCCAAACGGATTGATATCTTTTAGCATGTAAGTCCCTGCCGGAGTACCATCTGTCCTAAAAAGCTCTATACCGTAAGTAAAGTCATAGACGAGGGAAATGAGGATGCCGTTCAAATTAACCAGGTTGTCACCGTACGGAAATCCGTTTGTCAATGTAGCAATTACTACGGTCCCCATAGCGGTACCGTCTGATTTCCATAAATTTCCCGGGTTATCAAAAAAATATAATATACCGGCTACATCTGTGAGGCTGCTGGCATAGGCTGGAGATCCCGGCACAATGTTTGTGCCACCATCAGTACCGTCGGACATCCACAATCCGAAACCGCTTCCATCAGTAGCGGAGAAAAATAATTTATTGCCCGATACTACAAGATAAGCCGGATTTGAGCTTATAGTACCAGGATAAATATCCTTTACCATGTAAGTACCTGCAGCTGTTCCATCACTTCGCCATAATTCTCTTCCGTGCAGCCCATCCTCTGCGAAAAAATAGCTAATTCCATTAAGTACAACAAAGTGTGGATTGCTATCAGGCGTGGGAAATGTTCCGGCCGGGCTTGCGTCCTGCGAACTATTAATGTCTTTTACAAGATGAAAACCTTGTGCCTTCAAAACGAAGTTAGCCTGCACACATACAATTATAACTATTATGAATTTTAGACAATATAAACTTTTCATATAGAAGTTTTTAATGATTGATAGAAACAAACAAGCCGGACATGAGCTGGCTGGAATCACCGACGTTCAGGAGATATACTTTTTAATTCACCCGCCGAAAGTATTGGCAACTGTCTTTTTTTTAGTTTGTTGATCGCTACTTCCACGATTTTCTGAGCTTGTTCTTTTTGTGCAAAGACCATCCTGTTATTCTTTCCCGGTAATACCAGGGGCAACTGATGAAATAACAGCCTGTTGTTCTGATATATATCATAGCAAAACGAATTATTTGGTGCAGGCAAAAGGCGATAAGAATAATCGCCCGACTGGTACATTTTGCCGAATTCGATTGAGACAGTATTGGCATGAACATCTTTTTGCGTTTGCGCTATTGTAGATAAGGTTAACAACAAACTCAATTGAAGTAAGCATCCAATAAGGATCTTATTTTTTGATTTGATATTTTTTGTTTTCATTTAATTTAAATTTTATCATGTAAGAAACAGATGTGACGTTCTCAATTTTGATTTCAAACTTATCATAGTATATGCTACTTTCTTACACAATCAGGGCAGATAGACATTTATATTGACCAGGCAACCGATTTATTGAGGGAGTAAAAATATCCGTATGAAATCTAATTATATCAGATCTGTAGAATGACAAGACCCCAAGAGAAAAGTAAACTGCCAGGCCCGTCAGGGTTGATTCACGTAAGCCACTTTTTGTTACCATGTATTCTATTTATGAATTTCCGCCATTTCCTGTTTTAATTTTGGCGCAACCGTTTTTGAATTAGATCCGTGTCAAATAAAAAACCGCCTCAATAATGAAACGGTTTATATTTTCTGATGTTATCTTCTATTTAAGCGCTTTTAATGTTGCATTAAATTTACCCGACGTTTCAATGTTGATCAAATAGATTCCTTTTGCCCAGGAGGAAGAACTATAGGATAAAGTATTGATACCCGCAGATAGTATTTGTTTAGCTGATGTGAGTACTCTTCCGGAAAGATCGGTTATAATAATCCTGGCTTCCTGTTGCATCTTTACGCTCACAGTAAATTTTAGTTGATCTGTAACCGGGTTGGTTAATAATTTTGCTGCAAATTCATTTTCGGAAGGGTTTGAAATGAGTGTATTATTTGTAACCAATGATACAGGTGCAAAATCCCCTGAAGCGCTACCAACGTACAATTCCTGACCTAAGTGGTAAGTATATCCTGAAAAATATACTTTACCGTCAATTACCGCTAAATTGCCTATCTGGGTAACACCCTTAAGAAGATCGTCTTTTACCGGGTGGGTATTAATTTTTGTCCCATCGCTTTGCCACAGCGTATCATTAACTGTAAAAAATAGTTTATTACCGGCATTTACCATTTGATAGATATTGGTTCCATTTATACCTGGAGTAATGTTTTTTACAAGGCTGGTTCCCTCCTTGGTTCCATTCGACTTCCACAGTTCTGCCCCATGCTTGCCGTCATCCGCAATAAAATAAATCAGCGTATCACCACTAACCGGCGACCTCACGGTAGATGAAGCCGCGCCTTTGTTAATATCTTTTACCAGGCGGGTTCCCCTGGGTGTTCCATCACTGGCAAACAACTCATACCCTTTTGAAACTGCATTGAGCGCATAAAAAAATAATTTACCATTTGCCTGTGCAAATTGAGAATAAAAATCAACTCCAACCGGCTTTAAAACCTTTGTGCCTGCTTCTGTGCCATCAGATGTCCAAAGGGAATAATTGTTGATTTCGGGTGCATACGAAACGAAATAAATCCTGCCTTTAAAATTATAAATATTTAGAACAGGGTAATATGAAAACTCCTGGGTTATCCCTTTGACCACAACAGTACCTGCAACGGTACCATCAGTTTTCCATAGTACCCCATGAGCCTCATTATAAGTGCCAAAAAATAACGTATTCCCAAGAGCCGTTGGAAACTCAAAGCCAGGCGTTAAATCAGTTTTAAGAACATAAGTACCCTCGGGTGTTCCATCTGTTCGCCACAAACTGGATTGATTGGTTGCGAAATTGCTGCTGACAATATATATTAAGCTTTCTGTCGCCACCATATTTGTTACATATTCTGTCGAAGGGTCAACAATGGAAGGTATTGGTATTGCAGATGTCCCTTCTTTTGTACCGTTGGTCTGCCACAGTTGATAAGAATAGTCAAGCAGGTATATTTTATTTTTAAAATTCACCTGGTATGAAATATCGGGCGCACCTATTTTTTTGGTGCCAGCGTCGGTGTTATTTGTCACATATAATCCCCCGGCACTAAAAATAACCTTATTGTTATTGATGGCAGCGAATCCATAGGGATAGGATGACGCGGTAGAAGTCTGGTTGATATCTTTTACCAAAGTTGTGCCGCTTTCTGTGCCGTCACTTTTCCACAGTTCGGATCCTTTTTTAGCGTCTGTTGCAGCAAAAAGGAGCAGGCCGTTTTTATAAGTTAGAAATTGAGGAAATGAACCAGGAGGGCCTGAAAAAATGTCTTTTACCAGGATAGTTCCGGCAGTTGTACCATCGCTTTTCCATAGCTCATTCCCCAGCTCATCATTGCCATACGAAAAAAATAAGGACCCGTTAACATTGATGAGATTGCTATAGATATTTTCGCCACCGGGATTAATGTCTTTTACCAACATTGTTCCCGCATCAGTCCCATCTGATTTCCATAATGCTGCATCTTCCCCGGATGGGCCTACCGTAAAAAATAAAACCCCATTGACGTTAGTAATAGAGGCGGGGTAAGAACTATTTGCACCCGGAGCTATATCTTTTACAAGTTGAACCTCATTGGTGGCATTTGATGGATCATATTTGCACAATTCGATTCCGGATGCGTCAGTGTTGCCTTGAAAAAATAAAACATTATCCAGTATTGTAAACGGGGAGTTGTCAAAACCAGATGGCATAATATTATTACTATTTGGAACCGCATAAGTTCCGGTTGCAGTGCCATCAGATACCCATAATTTGTTGCCCGATCCATCATCAGCAGAAAAATATAACAGGCCGTTCAGGGAGGTTAGATGCGATGGATTACTTCCGGCATAGGGGTTGGGATTAATGTCACTAACAATAGTCGTTCCCTGCGGGGATCCATCACTCGTATAAAGTTCTGTACCCAGTTCACTGACATATTGTGTAAAAAATAACCGGCCGTTACTGTTAATTAAATTTCCCACATAGTTGGCATTAAAAGCCGATACGAGGTCGATGACCATTTGAGTACCCTCTGCCATGCCATCTGTTTTCCATAATTGGTTAATATAATAAGGGTCTACATTGAAATTGTCATAACTGATAAAAAAATATAATGTTCCGTTCACATTGGTAAAATAAGGATCCGATGCCTGATAAATATTCGGCCCCGTAGGCACCAGGTCAATTAGAGATTGGGTGCCTGCATCAGTTCCATCCGAAGTCCAGAGCTGCAGGACTTGCCCTTCATTATACGCAGTAAAATAAATCCTGTTGCCCACCGTCGTAATATCCCGGGGATTGGATGAGGTTGTACCCGGAGCGATATCTTTTAATAATTGGGTGGTAGCATTAGTTCCATTGCTGCTCCATAATTCATTACCGTGGATCCCGTCATCGGCGGAGAAATAGAAAATGCCATTTAGCTCAGCAAACTCTTGCGTGGAAGATTGAAAATTAGAAGGATTAGAATTTTTTATTTTATTAACATCAATCACGTGGAGGTTTTGAGCCTGTATTAATGAAAAGATAGTTATGTCGACTATCAGTAAAAGCATTGCTTTTAGAAAATATAGCTTGTTCATAAAAATTATTTTTTAAGGTTTTTGACCAGGGAAGTTTAAAAATTACCTACCGGTTATTTTTTGCAATTCCTGTTTTGACAGTTCAGGATCGATGCCCCTTTTTATTTTTTCAATAGTTAGCATGGCTGCAATATTGGCCTCCTCTTTCCTGGTAATTACGTTAACGGGATCACCTGGTATTCTTGAAAACGCAGGCTGGTGGAAAACTACTCTTGACTGATTAATTATGTCGTACCCGTAAGTTTTGTTGGGAGCAAGAAAAACACGGAAAGTGTAATCATTGGGTAGTCGCTTATTCAACACTGGCCGCTGCAGAGGGCTTCCGGATCCCAAAGTACCGCGCTCCTGTGCACTTGTTTGTGTACATATTAACAGGTTAAAGAGGAGCATGCAGACAAAAGAGAAGATGATTTTTGATTTCATGATTTTGTATTTAAATTGTTAATTGAACTGATATTTAAAATGTAAAGGAGTGAGTCCTTCCGCTTACAACCGGGCTAATTTTTTCTTATTAATCACGAGTATCCGCACAGATATTTAAGGAGCGTTTTTTTCGAACAAAGCAATAACGCAATAACGCTTTCCCAGGTTCCTGCCCGGAGCTTCCGCCGGATATAGTAAAGCAAAAGCGAGGGATTTTTTTTATCTCACAATTCTTTGCCACCCGATAAATAAATCAATGGGATATTGTATATTGAAAACGTATCTTTTAAATGTTGCCGTGGTAGCTCCAAAGCTGAGAACAAATTTTTATTGTTGTTTTCCGAACTGAATTAAATGTCGTTTTGCGATTATGGTTCCTGAACTGTGTTACCGGCGTTTGCAGGCAAACAAAAATCTGTGATTCCCAAAAAAAATAACCTGGTTGAACCCCGGAATTGGTTGATGATGATAGGGCTATATATAAAGAGAAAAACGGAATCTTTTTTAGCATGGAATTTTAATGTTAATGATTTTGTCAAAGCTATATACACAAAAATTCTTTCCTGGTGCTACAAGGGTAAAGGCGCGTTTATATTTAGTGAAGAGCGGATTAATTGAGGGACGGGAGTATTTTAACAGGCCCTGAATTCAATAACGAGCCACAGATTTTGAATTTAGCTAATATAATAGAAGTGTTATTATTAAATATATACAACAGCATTGGGAATTTAAATATTAAAAGAGTATCTTAATACAACCGCTACACTACAAAACTGCTACTTACCTGTTACTTATTTTTATTTCCTAATGTATGGCACAAGCCGGGTTGTTGATGCCCTGTGCTAAATACAAGTAATATCGCAATGCAATTCAGGATTATATTTATTTTGTCCGCCCTGTTTTTTCTACTGTTAAACGTGGGAAATGTCAATGCACAATACGGAGCTTATCTCGATTCGCTTAAAAATGACCTCGCCTCGGTCAAAGATGATACTACGAGAGTATCCAAGCTCAATCTTCTTTGTTATGCTGCATTGGATCCGAAAGAGCAGATGGATTATGCCCAAAGAGCTTTGGCCATTGCCGAAAGAATTGGGTATATAAAAGGCAAAGGTGATGCATTAAATAATATAGGTTATGTGTATCATAACAGTGGCGACATTGTTAAAGCGATGGAGAATTTTCAGCAGGCTTATTCTGTTTGCAAAAGTATTAATTATTTGGGGGGTATTGCGAGCTCGTTAAACAACACGGGCTGGATCTACTATAACATTGGAAATGTTTCAAAAGGGTTGGAAAATTTCCAGCAAGCTTTATTGATAGATGAAAAATTTAATGATGTTGAAAGTAAAGTCGGCGTAGGGACATTGCTTAATAATATTGCTTTTATTTACCAGGCCCAAAAGGATTATGCAAAAGCACTTGACTATTATCAAAGAAGTTGTAATGTAAGAGCAGAAATACATGATTCTATCGGTATGTCTGCCTCGTTGGTTAATATGGGGGCGGTTTACAGGGCCGAGGGCAATATCTTAAAGGGTATGGAATATGCACAAAGGGGCCTGGCAATTGTTAAAAATATAGGAGATAAAGAGAGTATTGCAAATGCATTAAATAGTATCGGGTTGATGTATGAAGCTGAAGACAGCATGTCGCAGGCGCTTACCTTTTATCATAAAGCACTTGGTATTTTTGAAGAGATCGGCCATAAGCAGCTGACTGCATCTGTCCTGGCCAACATGGGATATAACTTTTATAAACAAAAGAATTATACGGAAGCTGAAAATTATTGTAGCCGATCATTTAAACTGGCAAAAGAGCTTGGATTTCCAGAGCACATTACCAAGGTAAGCCACTGGCTAAGCGACATTTACGTGGCCCAGGGAAAATATAAAGAAGCCTATGAGATGTATACTGTTTTTAAACAATACAGTGATTCAATCTTCAATAGTGGTAACACAAAAAAACTTACTCAATTACAAATGCAGTATGATTTTGATAAGCAATCAGATTCATTAAAACAACAGGAGGAATTGACCGGAGAGCAGTTAAAACAGCAGGTATTACTGGCAAAGCAGCAGCAACAACAATTGGAGCTTGGCGCAAACGAGCTGGTAATAACTAAAAAAGAAAAGGATCTCCAGATTTTAGCCTACCTGAAATCGCAGGAAGATCTTGAGAACGAGCAATTGGAAAAAAAAGGAAAAGAAAAGCAATTGGCATTGTCGGAAAAAGAAAAGCAATTGCAGCAGGTAACAGTGAAAGGCCTTTCTCAGCAACAGGTGCTTGGTAAACTGAGGCTGCAGCAGCAATGGATTTACAGCATCGGTATTTTGATTTTATTGGGACTGCTGTCGTCGTGGTTTATTTACCGTAACCGGCTCAAAGAGGGCAGGCTCACCATTGAGCTGGCAAAACAAAAAGAGGCCCAGGAAACGAAAGAAGCTTCATTTCAACGCAATCTTGCAGACATCTCTCTCACTGCGCTTCGCTCACAAATGAATCCACATTTTATTTTCAACTGCCTTAATTCAATAAAACTATACACCACCCAAAATGACACCACCGCGGCTTCAGAATACCTTACCAAATTTTCAAAGCTGATCAGGCTGGTCATGGAAAACTCCCGCAATGACCGTATTTCCCTTGCTGCCGAATTGAATGCGCTGCGTCTATATATGGATATGGAAGCTATGCGTTTTAAGGAGAAACTACAATACCACATACAGGTAGAAAATGATGTAGAAGCAGATTACATCGAGATCCCACCGTTATTACTGCAGCCTTACGTGGAAAACTCGATCTGGCATGGATTAATGCATAAAGAACAGGGTGGAAAAATTGATATTGATGTTTCTATGAAAAATGAGAAATCATTGCTTGAAATAAATATTATTGACAACGGTATCGGAAGAGAAAAGGCGGGAGAAATACGAAGCAAGATGGCTACAAGGCATAAATCCTACGGCATGAAAGTTACATCCGAGCGCATTGCTTTAATCAACCAGATTTATAAGACCGGGGCTAATGTTAGCATACATGATCTTATACATGGTAATGGGCAGTCTGCCGGTACACGGGTAACTATTCAAATCCCCATATAACCATGCTTAGATGATAATATAATCAATACCTTAAGCTGTAATTGTGATTTAATATATTATCCTGGTACAGCCGCTACTCAAAAAACACGTTGTTCAACTGCTTAAACAGGTTACTCACCCATATGCCGGATAAGCAACCCTGGTACTGATTATTTTTAACTGGCAAACGTAAATTTTATGTTGTTCAAAATACCAGTATTTCTTTTATTGTTTTTGAGCAATTACTGTGGAATGGCGCAAAAGCCCGTTTCATTGTTGAAAGAATTAAATAATTACAAGAAAGAAGACACTATAAGATTAAATCTATTACAGTCAGTTGCGCGATTGTACGAAAATGAAGATCCCGGAAGAACACTAAAAATTTGCGATGCTATGATTGTATTAGCGCAGAAGTTGAACCGGCCAGGTGATTTGGCATATTCTTATGCGCTAAGAGGGAAGATTTTATCTGCTTTGAGGCAATATACAGCAGCTATAGCAGCTTGTGAAAAATCCATAGAAATTGCCGGTTTGGCCGACAACAAGCGCGTTTTAAGTATGGGCTACGGTAATCTCGGCAAGGCTTTTTTTGGTTCTGCAGATTATTCAAAGTCATTGGAATTTTGTCAAAAGGCTTTAGTTATAAATGAGCAACTCGGGAATGACTGGGAAATCGCAGTTAATGCAAATACCATCGGCGCCGATTATGAGGCTTTATCAGACTATCCAAAAGCATTGGAATACTATCAAAAATCGCAAGGCCTTACTGAGAAGGTTGGAAATAAGAATCACCTGGCAGGGGTCCTGCTTAATACCGGCCTGGTCTATTACCGGTTGGTAAATTATCCCAGGGCACTTGAGTACTATCAAAAAGCATTAGCCCTTGATGAGGAACTAAAAAATAAATCCGGAATAGCTAGTGACCTTACTTTCATTGGCGGTCTTTACGGAGAATTATCAGATAATAAAAAAGCCCTGGAATATCTTCAAAAATCACTAATACTTGGTGAACAACTGGACGATAAAGTACTAATATCAAATGCTCTTGAAAATATTGCCGCATGTTACAGTGGTCTGTCAGATTATCCAAAAGCATTGGAATATTATCAAAAGGCAGTAAAAATATCAACGGAATTGGGAAATAAAGATGGCATAGCTACAAATCTTGGCGAAATTGGAATTATATATGCACAGCTGGCTGATTATAAAAAGGCACTTCAATATCTAAATAAATCCCTGGCATTTAATATGGAAACGGGGAATAAACGCGCTGCATCAGAAAATTTGACGAATATTGGAACGATACACCAGGACCTGTCAGAATATCCCATCGCCATTGATTACTTCCAGAAGGCGCTTCGGATTAATAACGAACTTGGCATAAACGATGCTGTTAATCTTAATAGCCTGGGGAATGCCTATATCGACTTATTTGAATATGACAAAGCCTTAGGATATTTTCAAAAATCATTAGCCATTAGCGAAGAGTCCGGAAATGCAAAAATTAGTGCGGAAAATTATTGTGGAATTGGAATTGTGTATTCAAATGTTCGCGATTCAATACATTCCCGAATAACGGAACCTGAAGGAATAAGGTATGCAAAGGCAGTTAATTATTTGATGCAGGGTCTTGATACAGGCATGAAATACGGAATAATTGAATTACAACGAAGCGCTTGGGAGAATTTAAGTATTGTCTATGAAAGTCAAAAGGATTATGCAAAATCGATGGCCGCATATAAACATTTCATAGTCGCGCGTGACAGCATGGTTAACGATATAAAGAAAAAAGAAATTACTCGCCTTGAATTTCAATACGAGTTTGATAAGAAAAAAGATTCTTTAAGATTGCAACAAGGAGTGACAGATATAAAGTTACGGGAACAAATAATGCTTGCAGGCCAGCAACGACAGCAACTGGCGCTAAATCAAAAAGAACTGGCTCTTATCAATAAAGAAAAAGACCTGCAAAAGATTGCCTACCTGAAAGGCCAGGCTGACCTGCAGAATGAACAGTTGGAAAAGAAAGGGAAAGAAAAGCAACTCACCATCTCACAAAAAGAAAAAGAACTGCAACAGGCAAATGTAAAAACGCTTACCCAGGAAAAGCACCTGAGTGTTCTTAAGCTGCAGCAGCAATGGATATACATTATCGGGGGCTTGATTTTACTCGGTTTGATTCTTTTCTACTTTTTTTACCGCACACGACTGCAACAGGTTCGTTTAAAAACTGAAATGGCTGCGGCAAGAATAGAACAACAGCAGAAAGAAATGGATTTTCAACGCCAGCTGGGCGACATTTCATTATCGGCCCTGCGATCTCAGATGAATCCTCATTTCATATTTAATTGTCTTAATTCGATAAAACTGTATACCACTCAAAACGACACCGTGGCGGCTTCTGAATACCTTACAAAGTTTTCCAGGCTCATCCGGCTTGTGTTAGAAAATTCCCGAAACGAGAGGACCACACTCAGTGCTGAACTTGATGCTTTACGCTTATACATGGAAATGGAAGCAATGCGTTTCAAAGAAAAATTAAAGTATACTATATCAATTGGAAAAGATGTGGATATGGATTACATAGAAATACCGCCGCTGTTATTACAACCCTACGTTGAAAATGCTATCTGGCATGGTCTAATGCAAAAGGAACATGGCGGCAATATTGACATCGCGGTTAATATGCAGCCTGGTGAATCAATACTTGTAATTAACATAACTGACGATGGAATAGGAAGAGTAAAATCGGCAGAGTTAATGAGTAAAACTGCTACTAAACATAAATCTTATGGAATGAAAGTAACTTCGGAGCGCATTGCATTGATTAACCAGATCTATAAAACAGGCGCTAACGTAAGCATTCATGACCTCGTAGATAATGATGGCCACCCGTCAGGAACACAGGTGACCATTCAAATTCCAGTATGATGACAACCGTAAGAACGATAATAATAGATGATGAACCTGATAGTGTCAAGCTCCTGCAAATTCAGCTTGCACAGTATTGCCCGGGAGTTGAACTAATTGCAACATTTACAAGCAGTGTAAAAGCATTGCAGGGGATAGAAACGCTTGAGCCCGATCTGTTGTTTCTTGATATCGAGATGCCGGTAATGAATGGATTTGAAATACTCGAAAGAATATTGCACCTCAATTTCAGCGTCATCTTTATTACAGCCTATAACCAATTTGCGTTGAAAGCATTTCGTTTTAATGCTTTGGATTATTTGGTGAAGCCTATAGACACCAATGAATTAATAGAAGCCGTTACCAAGGCGGAGAAACGTCTAAAACCATCTTCTACTCAATTGTCAATGTTGCAAAAGCAACTGCGTGGAGAGCCTGTTACGAAGATCGCAATACCCAATCAGCATGGAGTTACATTCATTGACCTTAACGAAATAGTCTTTGGTGAAGCAAGTAACAATTATTCTAAACTCGTATTAACAGATGGCCGGCATTTCCTGGTTTCAAAAACATTAAAAGACGTTCAGGAGGTTTTGGAAGAAGAACATTTTCTCCGCGTACACAGGCAGTATATCATCAACCTGAACCACGTAAAACAATTCAATCGAAATGAAGGGGTATTAACAATGAGCAACGGAGAACATATACCCGTGGCAAGGAATCAAAAAGAACATTTGATTGAGAAGTACAGGTGGTTGTAATAGCAAGGGCAAATTTAATTTAAGATTGAGCAGGCTTTCATTGGAAAGTTCAATCCCACGTTTTTTCTCCTCTCTTCATTTTATCTGCTGTTTCATTATATAATTTCCTGTCGCCTTCAGGAGCCAGGGCTACGGCTTTCTTTTCCCAAATAATAGCATCATCTTTTTTGCCCATCTTGTATAAGATATTTGCATAAGTATCCAAATATGCAGGATCCTGGTTTTTTGTAAATGAACGTTCGCTCCATGCCAGCGCTTTAGTAAGACAGTCTGCATCCGAACACTTTAAAAAAACACTCCATGCAAATTCATTCAATTGATTAGCATCTAACGCATCGCCGTTTAATTTCAGATAGGATTCCACAGAGGCTGTAAAATTTTTCCAGTCGCCCGTTCTTTGATAGAAAGTAATTTTTGACCAGGCTATAATTTCCCCTGCCCTGGTGGGATATTTTGTTGTAACGGCAGATTGGATTGCAGTCCAATCAGGTACAGGAAAATCTTTGGGGGAGCCCGGCTTTTTACTGAAGATTATTGGCATAACATCTTCCTGGAAGATAATGTCAAAAACGATCTTATCAGCGGCGCCTTTACCTATAACCGAATCAACCTTGCTTCCATAATTCAATAGCAATCCAAAATATTTGTCCTGGCTTGAATGGGTAAATTGTTTAATAAAATAAAGGTTGGTATTTGTATACAGGTTGGATTGCGAAGCAAGATACTCATTGGCAACCGCACCGGCGGTCTCCAGGTCATAAGCAGCAGCTGCACTCATAGCGACCATCCCCAAAAAAGCTGAGTCTTTTCTACCCGTTTTATATTGATCAAGAAGGGTATAAAACTGGGTTTGCGGATCTAAAGCTATGGCCACCTTTTTTAAAAATGCCTCCGCGTTTGAACCGCCCACAAAGCGGTGAACGATCTTGCCATTGGAATTGAAAATTAAATAAGTGGGATAGACGGCCACCCGATATTCGCCAGCAATGTCATGACCTTCCTGGTACCGGCTTTTTACTTCGGCATTATCGCTTGCAGTAGTATCCAACTGAACGGCCACACTTACAAAATGAGCATTCATAGTATCCCCCACTTCCTGCAATGGAAATATGTTGGCGCTCATATACCGGCACGGCCCGCACCAGGTAGTAAAGCAATCCATAAAAATATATTTATTTTCTGTTTTCGCTTTCGCCTGTACTTCCTGCCAGTTGAGTCCGTGTTCAAAATTAATACCTTTAACCTGTGCCAATAAAGCAGCAGGGATAAATGAAATTAGTAGGGCGAGCTTTTTCATAAATTATGAGTTGAACAATAAAATTAATAATAATAATGGTGGCATTGTAATCGGGTGCATTCTAAATTGTCGCGACACTCAAACCATGAAATTTATCCAATAGCTAATAACACTCAATAATAAGAACAGAAGTTCCCTTTTAGGGGTTAGTGGTAAGAGCGACTATTTGGAATGCACCCTTGTAATCAATTGCAAAAAGATAGCCAGCAATGAAATCGGATTTTCACGAATCAAGATTTCACGGCACATGAGAAAGTAATTCGTGAAGGTTCGTGTATTTCGTGTTAAAAATGTTTAAGCCGCAGGGTTAGGCAAAAGAATATCGCCCGCGATCCGCCCTGTCCTAAGTTTTTTTCGTATCTATTATTTCAGGTAAAATTTTTTTAATGAAAAATGC
>JBDTLZ010000019.1:0-11790 GCA_039934515.1 Ginsengibacter sp. | reverse complement strand
AACACATTTATTTTCAAAAGATTGTGTATGCTGCTTTTGTTGCGTTTCAAACGCACGAGGAATTTGGATTGCACCCATGCAGATGGATGTTCAAATTATACCACGATCGTTAGTGATTTAAAAAGTCGTTGATTGTGATGTTAAACATAATTTGAAACCCATTTTAACAGATAAATAATCTACTTATATTTCAATATTTTTAATTTACAAAAACCCCTCCTAATATCATTTCTAATAAATTTATTATGAAAAAAATAGCCCCGTTATTGTTCCTGTTAGTAACAACGCTTTCAATTTGTGCCCAAAAAGCAACGTCATATCATGTAAAATCTCCCGATGGTAAAATAGAGTTAACGGTAGCAGTTGGAATAACAATAAAGTGGTCGGCAATGCATGAAAGTGATGTTATCCTGGCGCCATCTGCCATTTCACTAACATTGGGTGGGGGTGAAATACTTGGATCTCATCCAAAAATTATTTCGGCAAAAACCACTACCGTCAATACGATTATTAATACCCCGGTCTATAAAAAGAAATCCATAACTGATAATTATAACCAGCTTACCCTACAATGTAATGGCAACTATGGCATTATATTGAGGGCTTACAATGACGGCGTCGCCTATCGTTTTTTTATGACCAGGAAAGAAGAAATTACTATTAAGTCTGAGGAGGCCAACTTTAATTGTAACAGTGACTATGATTGCTTCATTCCCTATGTCAGGGATTTCCGTGGTATCAATGATCAATTCGTTCAATCATTCGAAGCATTATATACAGAAACACCTATTTCAAAGGTGCATACAGATACATTGGGATTTTTACCTGTCTTAATAGAAACAGGCAGTAAAAGGGCCGTCATACTCGAAGCCGATCTGGAGGAATATCCCGGCATGTTCCTAACCGCAAGTGGTGTTGGGAGCACTGGCCTTAAAGGCGTGTTCGCGCCCTATCCCATTGAAGAATACCAGGGAGGATATAAAGGCATTAACACGATGGCTGGGAAAAGAGCTGATTACATTGCCAGGACAACTGGGACCAGGACTTTCCCCTGGCGAATCGTCGTAATAGCGGCTAATGATGCCGCCTTATTGAATAATGACATGGTTCAAAAATTATCTGCACCCTCCCGCCTTTCAGATATATCATGGATCAAACCAGGCAAGGTATCCTGGGATTGGTGGAACGACTTGAATATATCTCACGTAGATTTCAGGGCTGGGATCAACACCGATACTTATAAATATTACATTGACTTTGCGGCTGCAAATAAACTGGAATACATAATCATCGATGAAGGCTGGAGCAATGACCTGGACCTGATGGAGGTATCTCCAAAAATTAATTTAAAGGAGATCATTGATTATGGCAGGCAAAAAAATGTAGGCGTCATCTTATGGTCGTCGTGGTACGCTACCTCCCAAAAACTCGATGGGGTTTTTTCAAAATATGCGGCAATGGGCATAAAGGGCTTTAAAATAGATTTTATGGATAGGGATGACCAGGAAATGGTGAGATCACTGTATACAATTGCCAGGAAAGCTGCCGATAATAAATTAGTCCTGGATTTTCATGGCATGTATAAACCTACGGGGATGCAACGCGCTTATCCGAATGTGTTAAATTTTGAAGGTGTCAAAGGAATGGAAAATGCCAAATGGACACCGAATGATGATGTTCCAAGGTATGATGTAAGTATCCCGTTCATACGTATGGTTGCCGGGCCCATGGATTATACACCTGGAGCCATGCGGAATTCTGTTCAGGCATATTTCAAACCAAATAATTCCCTGCCTATGAGCCAGGGAACGCGTTGCCATCAGCTTGCTATGTATGTTGTATTTGAAGCTCCATTGCAAATGCTTGCTGATAATCCTACAGTTTATATGAAGGAGCAGGAATGTACTGATTTCATAGCCAAAGTACCTACCGTTTTTGATGAGACTGTTGCATTGGATGGAAAAGTTGCAGAATATGCAGTTATAGCCCGGAAAAAAGATAATACATGGTACATTGGCGCCATGAGTAACTGGGATGCCCGTGATATTACCGTTGATCTTTCTTTTTTAGGTCCAGGGAGTTTTGAAGCAGAGATTTTTAAAGATGGGATCAATGCCGATCGAGATGCCACAGATTATAAAAAAGAAATTACCAGGGTATCTTCGGGTGATAAGTTAGCGGTTCATCTTTCAAATGGTGGAGGATGGGCGGCAAGGATATCACGTACTAACTAGCTATAAAGCCCCATACATAGGTCCGGATTGAAAAATCTGAAACTTACCATTCACCGCTGAAGGCTGAAAGCGACCTGGCGCAAGGGTTTTAGAATTGAATAATCGTTTTTCTCTAATTCCCGGGTTTGTTAAAAATGGCAGGGTCAATTTCGTTGTTTACATCAATTTTCTTACTCGTAATAGTGAGAGACAACCCCGGGAAACTTATCTCTTGGGCGAAAGGCATCACAAATCCATCACCGGTTTTGCGATAGTCGGATGTTATGGTCGTTATCTCTAAATCCTGGCCACCGGCATTTGTTTTTATTATTTCTTTCACGATGTAAGAAGAAACACTGTCAATAAAAAAATTAAGTTCAATACCCGTAGCCGTGGTAAGTTTCAACTTATAAGATGTTGCACCATTTAAACTTTCTTTTCCCTGCAATTCTGCTTTACTTCCTTTTGATGCATAATTAAACAAGGGGCCTGCAGCATCCAACTGCAACTGCCCAAGCTTTACCTGGGATGGGAGCATATCTGTCGGTGTGTTGATACCAACCAGTGGGTTAACATTCCATCCGCTGTCAACCGTGTAGCAATCGATTATTTTTTGCCCGTTAAAATCAGTTTCGCTCCTGGAACCCTTGCCATTTATAATGTAGGTTGTATGCGGAGCAATGTTGTTCATGATATTCAGGTCATCTTCGGTATATACAGTTTTAATACTGCTGAGTTTATCCTTACCACCCATGGCTTCTACCCATTTATTAATAATTTCATCAGCAGTTTGTGCCTGCAAATTTGTAAAGGCCAATGCAGCAATTGCCGAGAGTAATACGAGACGTGATATTTTCATTTTATATTTATTTTTTGTTTGTGTGATTGTTTATTTTTTTATTGCACGAATTATTTTTTTATTACATGAATTAGTGTAATCTGTGTCTAAATAATTCGTGTCATCTCTTTTAACTTAATTCGTGAAATTCGTATAATTCCTGTAATTAGCATCTAAAAAATTCGTGTCATCTCTTCCCTTTAACCCGCGCAACTTCAAAAGCCAGCAACACATTGCCACTCATCTGGCCAAACATACCGTAACCCGAATTAACGAATAGCATCCCATCCGCTACAACAGGCGCCGGGCCATCGATCGCTCCCCCCTTTGCCTTAATTCCATTTACGGTGCCATATTCTTTAGCTGTATTAAAATCCCATAAAATTTTTCCGTCATTTGTAGAGTAGCCACGGATATGACCATCCAGCGAGCCTGCAAATACAATACCGGGTATAACCGCGGGAGCTGCGGAATTAAAGGGCAGGCAATTTTTATTATCTGCGCAACCAGGTGTTGGTGTATTCCAGGTTACTTTACCAGTTAGAAGGTCAAGTGCATACAAGCCAGGTGACCGGTTATGGGAAGAGTCTGTGTTATCAACACCGAAGACATTGTCTGCATTTGTTGCATACACCTTTTCATCATCGGTGGCCATTCCCCAGTGTATTCCTCCGAGCTTCCCTCCTTTCCCAATCCTGGTTTGCCAAATCAATTTCCCTGAAGTTGACAATGCATACACAACGCCGGATTTTTGTCCTGCCACCAAAAAATCTTTCCCGTCCTTTCTTTTTACAAGTATTGGAGCCATACCAAAATCAAGATCAGGCCCGGGTTTTTCAGGGCAATTTGTAAAATAGGGGCAAGCGGCATTATAAGCATCCCCGGTAGTTGCCTGGAAATTCCAGACGAGTTTTCCCGTTTTCATATCTATGGCCTGGATCGCATCACTGGTGTTGGTGGCAGGATACGTATAATTTTCCCCGGTACCAATGTATACCAAACCCCTCTTGATATCTATCGTAGGGCTGCACCATACGGGTGCCCCGGAAGGGCCAAAAAATGATTTCCCATCTTTCTTCTTTTTTTCGGTGGCCGCTGGTGTTTCAACGATAACCCTGTGCTGCCACATAACTCTACCGGTGTGAGCCTCCAGTGCAACCAAACCACCGGAAGAAATGCAACAATTATAAGCTCCATTTTGGGCCGAGGCCACTTCAATTGAAGTAATGGGCACAAAAACTTTTCCCCCATAAACAGCAACCGAGCCGGTAGTTGCCGATTGTGCATCGATTCCGGCTCTTGTGCGCCACAATTCTTTACCGGTGTTTACGTCTATCGCGTAAACGTTAGTACTGAAATCCGCAAAAAACGCCGTCGTAGAGTTCTTACCCTCTTGTATTACGATCGCTCCGCGAATAGCAGCTCCCGCAGCAAAATGCCACCCGGGCTTTCCTGTTTTTCGGTTAATGGCATAAAGGTCGCCAAACTGGCCACCGGCAATAAGCCAGTCGCCGGCAAGTGCAGGCTTACTCCGCACGATGGTGGCTTCGGGAAATGCAAAAGCCCACTTTAACTGCAAAGACGCAATATTAGCAGCCGAGATGCCAGCTTGAATGCCGTTCCGAAAACCGGTTCCTGCGCTATTACCACCCCAGCCGGAATAATCAAATGTATGGTTGACATTGGCATGATTAGAGAAGGATGTAAACGCTTCTTTGGGTATCATGGTCGATTGGAGGTCGCTGTTGGTAAGCCACGATGCCACTGCCTCACGTTCCTTCTCACTTAAGGTGGCAGCTTGTTGCCGCATCTTACCATTATCCATAGACGCAAGAACAGCACGAGCCGTCATACCTGACATGACTGAGTAACCTGGTGCGATATTTCCGATTGTATCTTTATGACAGGAGTTGCATGAGGCATAATAAATCCGTTTTCCCATATCGCGTATTGTATCAGCCAGGTATATTTGACCCCCATCGGTCTCAAGAGTTTCCGCCGGTGAAATACGAATTGTTCCTGCTGTCAAATTAAATTGATAGAATAAAAATGCTCCTGCGATACACGGAATAAAAAGAAATAATTTTATTGTATTCATACCTGCAAATTTCAAGAATCAAACTCAAAAATACCCTACTTAAAAAATTATGCAAAATAGTATTAGCTGAAAAGTAAATTATTAGCTGAATGGTAACAATTGCCCGACGATCAACCTTATTACCCTTTGGTTACCGGATCTATTTATAAATTCTCTTCAAAACGTCCTGCCTGTTTTCACGCGATATCGGGATAAGCTTGCCCTGGATCTCTGCGCAATTGCCTTCGATAACATTCACTTTATCAATAGCAATGGTAAATGAGCGGTGAATTCTCATAAATTTATCAGGCGGCAGCTTTTCAGTAATTGCAGTGAGGGACTGGTATGAAATTAATGAAGTTGATTTTGTAGTTACCCTTATATAATCTTTCAGACTTTCAATATAGAGAATATCACTGATCAGGACTTTCACAAACTTCCGGTCTACCTTTAAAAACAAATGTTCATTTTCGTCCGGCATTTTACTCCCGGCTGTTTTTTCTGCAGGGGCATACTTAGCAGCTCTTTCAAAGGCTTTCATAAAACGTGGAAAGGAAATAGGCTTTACCAGGTAATCCAATACTTCAAATTCAAATCCTTCCACGGCATAATCCCGGTAAGCGGTAGTAATTATAACAGGTGGTGGATTTTTAACAGCCCCGAGTAAATCAAAGCCACTCAATAAAGGCATTTCGATATCCAAAAATATCAAATCAAATGTTTCATCTTTTAACATCCTCAGGGCCTCGATTGCGTTTTCGCAACGACGGCTTTCGATACTATCCAAACGGCCCAAATAATTTTCAATTACATCAATAGCCAATGGCTCATCATCTACAATTAGGCAGGTAAAATACTTTGTCATACAGGTATTTTTAATGATACGACAAATTCGTTCTGTTCTTCCAGAAGGCCGAGCTGGTAGTTATTACCATATAAAAGTTCCAATCTTCGCCTGGCATTTTTCAAACCAATACCGGTAGTACCTGGTAGTGCATTTTTATCGAAAGGGTTCTTAACACTGAAAAATAAAAATCCTTCCTGAACAAGCAATGAAATTTCAATATGTATTTTACTAAGATTATTTTTTACGCCATGCTTGAAACTATTCTCCAGGAAAAGAATGAGGATCATTGGAGGGATACATACATCTTCTATTTGTCCTTCTATTTCAAATGTAATAGAAAGCCTTTGCCCAAAACGAAGCTTCTCAAGATCGAGATAATTCTGTAAATAGGTAACTTCTTTTGTCAACGGCACTTTGGGCGCATTTGATTCATACAGCATATAGCTCATGAGTGCAGATAGTTTCAAAACGACTTCCGGTGCGAGATCTGATTTTTTTAAGGTTAAAGAATATAAGTTATTTAATGTATTAAAGAAAAAATGTGGCTGAATCTGGGACTTTAGGAAATTCAATTCAGTTTCAAGATATTGCTTTTCCTTTTCCTTCATCAGTTGCTGGTTTTGAATCCAGTTTTTTGAAAGTTTTACGGCCGTTGTGAAACCAGAGAGATAAAATAAACTAATTGATTCTGAAAACAAGCTTTGAAAAGTGTAACCCGCAGAATACGTAAATAGCTTTGCCCCCATATGAATATAAAAATCTTTTAAGAGCTGATCGCAAAAAGATGCCGCAAGTAATGACAGTGAAAATAACAAGGTATAATAGAGGTACTTCTTACGGTATAAAAAATAGGGGATCAGGATATAAAAATTCAGATACACCAGCGCAATTGAAACCGGCATAAACAGGCTTACCTGAACAAAAAATAAAAAGTCGCGCACCAGGTATGCGTTGTAGAAAACAAGGCAAATAAAAAAATAATATAGTATCCAAAAAACGGTATGATACAACCATCGTTTATTAAAAAGACCATACTGTGGCAAATTTGTTTCGACAATCGGCTGGGTAGCCGGCAATACATTATTTGAAGATATGCTGACCAAATTAATAGTTAATTATACGTTCAAAAATAATACTTTCAGAAGTTGGAAGATGCGCATACTGCAAATTGTATACTTTGCCTTATGGGACGTATTTTTTTGCCTACGAATGGTGGAATTACTCCTAATTCGCGGTAGCTACAGAATTTGTAACAATAATTTTATAGCAGCATACCCTGGCACCAATTGATAAAATTAGAATCGTGGATATGTCCTTTACCTCGTGAAACTAAAACTATGGACGAGTACTTCTACCGGCTTGTTATCTACAGGAGGATGTCCATCAAATAGCCACAAATTCAAATGAACGGGCATCCCGACGCTACTGATCGAAGCAGGTGGTTGCACACAGGTATAGGTTGCAATAAGATCGCGGCTGTCAATAGTATTACCATTAAAAGTCGAGAATACCACGCTATCCCTGCTCCACCTGAATTGCTGGTTGCTATAATTGCTTTGCTGGCTATACTCCTTTGTGTATGAACTATTCTTAAATCCTTTTTGTGCCGGCCAGACGGTATAATTTAAATTCGGCCAGCTATCGTTACCCCATCGGGAAAATTCGATGTCCAATTCATCGAACCCATCATTCCCCGAATAGTTAAACAATCCCAGGACAATGTTTCTATCAAATTTATCAATAGCACCTTCCACTACAAAAGAATAAGTACCAAAACCGAATTTTTTAACTGAAGTAATCTCCGGGCATAGCCACCTGCCGGAAAGAGAATCGGGATGCAGGTATAAATGCAAAACTCCACTTTGATCTACCCATACAGATTGCTGGCTGAAATAGTTGGGACCAGGACCCTGGGTATCCCTGGTATTCCTAACTTTCCATTCAAAACCGCTGAACAAAATCGATTTTTCCTGCATTGCAGAATCCGGAACATTACCACTGTGAATACCTTTGTTACATGAGCTAACATGGAGGTAGTTGCAAAAAAAAATCAGGAACGCAAGTGGAATGATAAAACGCAGCATTATAATATGTTTACTGATGGCAGGGGAAAAATTGATACGTATGAATTATTATTCAAAAATCATAGATAAATATAACAAACTTTTGCCCGACCTATAGACCCAATGACTACAATCGTCATCAATTATCGTTTCCCGGGATACCCGCTTCTTACCAGCATATTGTTATAAACCCTGGTCTCAACATGCTCAAACTTAAGCTCGGGATCGTTTCACCAAACAATGGAATTCCTGACCCAGGAAGTACGGGAATCCTTGCCCTAATCATCTCATCTATCAAATCTTCTTTTAAAAACTCTGTATTGTTTTGCCACCATCTATGTAGAGATTGCGACCTCCCTACCGGCAATAGAATCGATTATCTTTTTCAACTCACCTCTTACTATCCATCAAGGCTTGTCGCGATGTAAACAGTGTTAGGCAAATTCTCTGTATAAATTCCTTTTAATAAGAATGAAATTTTCTCTCAAATTTAAAGTATTTGCCGTGCATAAAACTGTATCTCATTGGTTTCCGCCTTACGCAATGAAGCATTTACCATTACCGTAACCAGCAAAAATTATTTGTATAAATAGTATACCTCACCTGTTTCTATAATTAGCCGGCCGGCAATGCTGAGAAATATTTCTTTTGATATTGTCCATATCGCCGCAGTCCATTCGTCATTGAAATATCTATTCATTTAAAATTAACAAGTCATGAAAGAGTATTTATTATTGTTGAGAGCCGGAAGGCCGATGGCAACTAAAACCGGCGCGGAAAGTAAAGCTGAAATGCAGGCCTGGGGGAAATATATGACTGGGCTCGGCGAAAAAGGACAGTTGGCAGGAGGACTACCTTTGGTAACAGGGGGCGTTGTTGTTTCCGCGGGAGGCACTTCTGCCGAGCCGGTAAAATCTGCTAAAGAAGGCATTGTAGGCGGTTATCTTATTGTGAAGGCTAATACCCTTGAAGAAGCTGCTAATATTGCAAAATCCTGTCCGCATATTGCCAATGAAGGTAATATTGAAGTAAGGGAAATTGCGCCAATGCCCGCTATGTAAAATTCTGACCGGGTAACCGGGTTGGCAGTAATAAATGGAGAAGTGCCGTGTTGACAATGCCCGGGCTACTCCATTTATTTTTTGAAACAATTCCTGTAACAAGCGATACATATGGAAGAGAATTTGATTTGTTGGTTACTGCCACTGATGTAGAAAATAACCGCCCTTATCATAGTATGATATTGCCTGCGATGAAACACTTTAATAAGAAGGATAGTACAGACGCCACGAAAATCGGCGATTCAATTATTGATATTGAAGAAAGTAAAAATACCGGATGCAGGCTTAATATAAGTATTGCAACCGGTGCACACACGAGCAAACAGCTTCAATCGGCAAAACCGGGTTATCTAATCAATAATCTATTTAAATTTCTCCCATCGTTGGATGCCGTTAATGAAAATTTGTAAAATATTACTGATGCGAAACGGCGGATGATCTTTCCGAGAAACCTTCAAATTACGCCATCACTGTCGATCGGATATTTATCGCACTTATTATTAAACAAATAAAATCCGGCTGATATTTCATTATTGTAACGCGACTACAATAAATTTGGGTCATGTTACTACACTGTCTATCAAACTCATTTAATATGGACCCGGTATCGTAGTTTATTATTTCGATTAAATATGGAAAACAAATTTTCAGAACGCAATGCAACTTTATCCAGGTTTTGGGAGCACACAAGAACCGTTGCTAACCGGCCTGCCGCTGCAGTTACCACCGATGAATGGAACGAGCAGGTGTACTATCTTTCACAAAGCGGGCGGGGGATAGAAGAGGCTTTAAGATACTTGTATTCAAACCAGCCATCCCTTGATGCATTCATGGATTGGCTGAAGCTGACAACCTCCACATACACGGTAGAGGTCGAATCACCCCGGGACAGCGTCCTTACTGCCGAGGACCGGAATTCGTGGGACAGTAATGGCTACCTGGTGATAAAAAATGCGGTATCCCCGATACAATGCGAAGAAGCCCGGGAGGCGATTTGGAAATACCTGGATGCCGATCCCTTGCAAACTGAAAGCTGGTACCGTCCCAATGAAGGGAAAAATGGGATGATGCTGAATTTATTTCATCATCCTGCGATTGATAATAACCGTAAGTCCGGTAAGATCAGAAAAGTTTATGAAGAACTCTATAATAGTACAGACATTTACCTGCTCATGGATAAGGTAAGTTTTAACCCGCCCGAAACCAGGACGTATAAATTCACCGGCAGCCCCCTTCACTGGGACGTAAGCCTGCAATTACCAATTCCGTTTGTTTTGCAGGGGCTCTTGTATCTTAATGATGTCGGCGAAGATGATGGCGCTTTTAACTGTGTTCCGGGTTTTCATAATAAAATTGATGAATGGCTTGCCGGCCTGGCTGTGAATGTCGATCCAAGAGAAGCGGCCTTAACCGAATTAACACCTCGTGCTATTCCAGGAAATGCAGGTGATCTTATTATATGGCACCAGGGCTTGCCACATCGGGCCTCACCCAACAAAGGTTCATCACCCCGAATGGTTCAGTATATAGCCTATAGGCCCGTGAAGACCATAGAACATTCTGAATGGAAATAAATTCTTGCGCATAGATAGTTGCCCCTTGCATAAACATTATAGCATACTTAAAATGTACTTTTCAAATGTAACAGAACGCAATACCCGCGAACGAACCTGTTATTATTTTAAATTTTTTGAATGGGTTCATATCAGTGTCTCACAAACCTGGAGCGGGGGTGCTATGCAAATATTAATAATTAAAATACTTTGCAGAAAACTTATATATGCAATTAGCCAACTTGCCTGTGCATTCTTAAATGTACCGACATTGCGAAGTCTTTGGGGCGGTCAACAAAAAACAAAACAGTATCAGTCCTTTTTTTAATTCCAAAGATCTTTGTGACGTATATTGGTTTCTTCAAACAGATTACGCAGTTGTGGTTTTCTAACCCTTTAATTAAGGCGATCTTTATTGCCATACGCCCAACCGGGATTTTATTAGATATTTCAACGGCCTGGATGTTATCGTAACCTATGAAAGCATCTCCCGCGAGTCCATTGTGAATTTTCAAACAATCATCATCAAGACTAACCGCCCTAGCCTTAATAGCCTTCATATGTCCATATAATTGCAGGCATGTATAAAAACTCAATCCCGTAAGTATCCACGCCCCCGTTGGGTTCCATAAACTTAACAAAAAATGTACGGCGGTGGATTCTACCAGGAATAAAAATAAAATGGCGCCCAATACCAGCAGAATTCCATTTTCTTTATAGATAGAAAATGTAGTTTTATAGTCTATATTTTTATTCTTTCCTGCAATAAATGCGTAATAAAGAACTGCAATTTCGGAAGAGATTATATTTCCTGCCTTTTCATTACCTATAAACTGGTGCATCAGGTGCCTGCTGTAGATAAGAAAGTCAAAATTTGCTTCCCCGGAATCCCGTGCCTTTTTATTCGCATTATAAAATCTACTCCCGACAATAAACAATATTGTTGCCTCGATAAAGGGCGAGAGCCAGGTTTTAATAAAGGATAATAAAACGTTTGTATGAGCATCTAAAATAATTCCTGCAAATAATAATCCCACAACAAATACCCTTATAACTGTTAATTTAGATACGGCGCTTTTTCTAATTACAAAAAGCCAGGCAAGCGGCGCGGTGATGAGCAGGTCTATAATGATCGCAT
>JBDTLZ010000018.1:0-6035 GCA_039934515.1 Ginsengibacter sp. | reverse complement strand
AGAATCATAGAAATATTATCGTGCGGGAGATTTTTTTGACACGAAAGATTAATTAAGTTATAGCTGTACTTATTGGCACAAGTACCCCTGGCAAAAGCCCGGCTGCATACCAGCGCCAATGTGCGCCATACCAATTCAGGTATTTTATGTTTGAAATAAATTTCAGACGCAATGTTTTAGGATACAGGCTCAAATACAAATAGAGAAACCGAATGGTGGGGCATCTCCGCATGAAAGATTACTTTACTATTTTTTACCCGGATTAATTTCACTGGTTCGAATAGTTCCAGAACCCCAATCGGCTTCAGCAGTAAATGGAACAGCCGAGCCTGTTCCGGTTATCCCCCAAATACGCCTGTAAAATGGATATGGAGAAGAATTAACTATTCGTTGAAACAGGCGTTCTCCCTGGGGAGTTAAGGCCAGGCCGGAACTACCGCCGATTCCGTTCCATATCGGCCCGATCGTATCAATAACGTTTGCCGAATTCACTGTAACCCGGATTTCGGAAGGCTGGGGTCGTGCGACCTGGGTACCCAAAAATGTGAGGCTGACCAGGACGATTGCATTTTTTAATAATTTCATGGCTTATTTATTGTTTCATTCATGCCAGGAGCACATACCAGCGTAAAAGATTTTAGCCCGTTCCTATTGTGATATATAAAACGGCTCCGGGTAAAATAAGGAAAGCATTTATTTTGTATGTTTCAAAATAAAATTACAGCAAAACGAGGAGCTGGTATCAAATTTATACTATCAATAAAGCCTCACATTCTGTACTGTTTGCCGACATCCGAATTTGATATTATAAACATGGGTATTGCTCATTAGCAAAAACTAATGTGTACCCAAAGCAAACGATTTAATCCCTGGCGCGTACCTTAAAAAATACCCTGAAACTTAATATAGTCAATGCGGAAGGTGTAACTTTTGTTACCCGACCTGTACAATTCCCGAACCATCTTATACCAGATTTGACGAGGCTTGTTAAACTATTGACGGGTTGGGGTTAGAAGGTATCCTTTCTGTGACTATTGCATTTCACCACAGTGAGCACTGGCTCCGACGAGTACTGTGCAATTGAAGTTAATCTTAAAACCGTCAAAAGAACGTGACTTACAAAGATTTGTATATTAGCTTATAGGCAAAATGATTGTGAACGCTGCGCCAGCATTTTCTTCCGTTTCGACTTTTATTTCTCCTCCATGTGCTTTGATAGTTTCATAGCTTAGCGATAAACCCAATCCCGTTCCTTGCCCCGCTGGTTTGGTGGTGAAGAAGGGCTGGAAGATCTTATCTATTATTTTTTGTGGAATGCCATTGCCATTGTCTTTTACAATAATTTCAACCTTATTGTTTGCTTTTTTTGTTTGAACGGAAACGATAGGTTTATAATTTTCATCAACAGTTTTTTGTTTTGTATTTGTTGCGTAAAAAGCATTGCTGTATAAATTCAATAACACTCTTCCAATATCCTGCGAAATGATACTTACTTTTCCAATGCTATTATCAAAATCTGTTTTGAGTTCAGCATTGAATTCCTTGTCTTTGGCTCTAAATCCATGGTAACTCAATCGTAAATATTCATCGCATAAAGTATTAATATCTGTTGGTTCTTTTTGCCCTGAACTTTTTTGAGAGTGTTGAAGCATGCCTTTTACAATGGCATCTGCACGCTTGCCATGATGGTTTATTTTTTCATTGTTTTGGAAAATATCATTCAGCAACTCGTCCTGTTCTTCGCTTTTTAATGTCGTCTTTTGACTTTTTAATTCTTCAATCAATTCATTATTTACTTCACTAAAATTGTTGACGAAGTTTAACGGGTTTTGAATTTCATGGGCAATCCCTGCGGTGAGTTCCCCAAGTGATGCCATTTTTTCGGATTGAATGAGTTGGGCCTGGGTAGATTTTAGATTTGAAAGTGCCTCCCCCAAAACGATATTAGCTTTTTGCTTTTGCCGGTTATTACGATAAAGTACAAGGGCAAGCAATAAAAAAACTCCTATAACTCCGAGCAAAGCAACCATCTTTATTTTATTTATAAATGTTTCCTTTTCTTGCTGAGCTTCTTTCTGGCGCTGTATAATTTCCTGCTGCCGTTGCTGTTCGCTTATAGTTAGCAATTGCAGCCTGCGAAATTTTTCCGGGCCAAATAAACTGTCTTTCATCGCCATTGTTATTTCCTGGTAGTGAAAGGCACTGTCAATTTTGTTTTTTTCTTTATATAGTATTGCAAGCAGGTTGCTGGCATTCAGCACCCATGTTTTTTGAAATGATTCTTGATTACTAATAAAAGCAAGCCGGGCATGATGCAAACTGGAGTCTGGTTGATGTAGCTTATAGAATAATTCAGCCAGCTGATATTGAGCTATGCCGCGATTAAGAAGGTCGTCGAGGCGAATGACTTCTCTGTAACAGCTTAATGCCTGGGTTTGATTTCCTAACCGGGCATGAATAACTCCAAGACGTGTTAATATATATGATCTTAAAGGAATTATTAAAGGAAATAAAGGCATGTCCTGGGACAAAACCAGGGCTTGTTGTTGAAAAAATAATGCTGAGTCCAGCATATTCATTTTTTCATAAGCGTGCCCGATATTGGACAGGCGGAAGCTAGCCCAGTTTAGGGGACGTTTTTCCGCAATTTTCTTCGCCTGGTAGAGATAATCAAGTCCCTTCCGGTATTCGCCGAGGTCTACATAAGCTACCCCGATAAAATCCAAACTGCCCGACTCTATGTCCTGATCCTTTATTTCCCTGCTGATACGCAGGGCATTGAACAATGCCTCTAACGCCTGGGGAAAATCTCCTGCAGTATGCAAATCTTCTCCCAGCCCGTTTAATGCTTCGCCTTCTCCTTTGGAAAAACTCAGTCGCCGTGCCAAATCCAGCGCTTCTTTTGCGAAAATAATAGCGGAGTCTGCACCCTTTGAGAACAAATATATACCAGATACCCCGAGCAAAGCTCTCATCTCATTGGTATCTCTTCGTTGCTTGTTTATAATGTTCATCAGACTGTCCATTTCATTTTGTTGTGCCCCAACAAATTGAATAATAAATAAAAAAAGGATCATCAATAATATATTTTTCATTGCTGAGGCATTAATTTTTACTATTTACTGGAAAGCTGAATTATAAACTTCGCTCCATCATCTTCTTTTGTTTCCGCTTTTATTTCTCCGCCATGTACTTTAATAATACCATAGCTTAACCTTAAACCCAAACCTGCCGTGTGCCCGGCTGGTTTTGCAGTGAACAGTAGCGGACCAATTTTATCCAATACTTTTTGAGGAATGCCGATGCCTTTTTTTAAAACTTCACGCCCACCTTACTATGCAAATATAGATGCAATAGCAAATCATCTGAAAGATAAAAAAAATTGATTTTAGAGGAGTAACAATATGCTTTTCGCGGATTTACATAAAGAAAAAATAGTAGGCTTTCGGCCAAAAATAAAAATGGACCAACCGATGAAAATTCCGTGTCGTCCATTTTTAGTTACCCAAACTGTACAATTCTTGAACCATTTTATACCGGATTTGAGGAGACTTGCAAATCTGTTGACGCCATAAGGTGCGATTATTATACTCATGTAGGTAATGAATTCACAATACCAATGGGTTATAAATTGCCTGAACATATTGAAATTCAAATTTTTTCAGTTTATAGGTAAGGTTACCTTAAATTCCGCCCCTTCCTTTTCTTTTGTCTCTACTTTTATTTCACCGCCATGTACTTTTACAATGTCATAACTCAGCGATAAACCTAATCCCGTTCCCTGACCTGTTGGTTTGGTTGTGAAGAAGGGCTGGAAGATCTTATCTATTATTTTTTGTGGAATGCCATTGCCATTGTCTTTTACAATAATTTCAACCTTATTGTTTGCTTTTTTTGTTTGAACGGAAACGATAGGTTTATAATTTTCATCAACAGTTTTTTGTTTTGTATTTGTTGCGTAAAAAGCATTGCTGTATAAATTCAATAACACTCTTCCAATATCCTGCGAAATGATACTTACTTTTCCAATGCTATTATCAAAATCTGTTTTGAGTTCAGCATTGAATTCCTTGTCTTTGGCTCTAAATCCATGGTAACTCAATCGTAAATATTCATCGCATAAAGTATTAATATCTGTTGGTTCTTTTTGCCCTGAACTTTTTTGAGAGTGTTGAAGCATGCCTTTTACAATGGCATCTGCACGCTTGCCATGATGGTTTATTTTTTCATTGTTTTGGAAAATATCATTCAGCAACTCGTCCTGTTCTTCGCTTTTTAATGTCGTCTTTTGACTTTTTAATTCTTCAATCAATTCATTATTTACTTCACTAAAATTGTTGACGAAGTTTAACGGGTTTTGAATTTCATGGACAATCCCGGCGGTGAGTTCCCCAAGCGAAGCCATTTTTTCGGATTGAATAAGTTGAGCCTGGGTGGATTTTAATTCTTCCAGTGATTTTTTTAACTGTTCTGTACGCTGTGACACTTTTACTTCCAGTATTATATTTTCCCGGCGTAATGCTTTTGAGCGGTAATAAATAAAACTCCATACCATACCGATAAACGCTAAAGCAAAAATGGAATATGCCCACCAGGTACGCCACCAGGGTGGTGAAATTATTATTGCCATTGTTTTTTCGGACCAATCACCTTCATTGTTAACAGCTTTTACCCTGAAAAGGTAATTACCGGGAGAAATTTTAAAGAAATAAGCCTTATTGTCGGAGCCGGTATAATGCCAGTTATTATCATAATTCCCGAGCATGAAGAGATATTTCTTTTCGCCGGAACTCTTAAAATCAATCGCAAAAAAATTGAGTGAAAAAGTATTTTGATCATAGTTTAATTTTATTTCCTTTGTTTGCCAGAGAGGTTCTTTTAAAACTCCGCCAGTTGTAGTTATCTCCTGGTCGCCAATTTTAAAACTTGTGAATTGGATAACCGGGCCCACACTATTACCTGTCAATGAACCAGGTGAAAATGCATAATAACCATTTTGATCTCCTAAAAAAAGTTCCCCGTTTTTGCCTCTAAAGTTATCAGCCGAGATGAATGTGTTTTTATGTACGCCATTACTTTCTCCATAAACTTTGATTCCATCCCCCTTATTATTAATATTTATTATGGCTTGGTTTGTAGTGACCCATAAATTTTGAGTACTATCTGTCAGTAAGTTTATAATTCCTTTTATTTCTGAGCGTGTATTGGGGTCAATAAATGGTACAAACCGGTCATGTTCCGGATCATAACGGTATAGCCCGTCGTTTGCGCCTGCCCATATAATACCATCTTGGCCCACGCTAATACTTGTTATAATTGAGCTTTGCAGGTAGTGATAAAATTCCCCCGTTCTATGATCCAGCCTGAATAAGCCCCTGGCTCCAATCCATATATCCCCATTGTTATCTTCTGCAAAACAGGAGGCGTAATCGTTAATAAGGTTATTAGGATTTGTATTATACCTGTAATGAGTAAATACGCCTGTTTCCGGGTTCAATTTTTCAATAACCCATTTACCCGGGGAAGTCCAAATGTTTTTATTATGATCAATCAAAAGCGAATGCAGTACATTGCCACTGATACTTTGATCGTTTTTGATATCAAGCCGGTAAGTAGTAAATATTTCTTTGCCAGGGTTAAATTTGCATAGACCATTTAGAGTAGCCATCCAGAGATCACCTTTTCCATCAGCTTTCATACCGGTAATGGTGTCGTTACAAAGGCTATTAATGTTTGAAGGGTCATGCGTCCATATCTTCTGACTTTGGGTATTCAAATCTCTATGCATGAGTCCAATGCCACCAATCCAGAGAACATTATTTTCTTCTTCATAGTAAAGTGAATTTACCGGCCGCCCTAAAGTATAATACGGGATATTTTTTCTATACGGATTGATATTATATAGATCCCCTTCAGCTGTAGAAAACCAGGTTAAGCCATTATTGGAAGAAAAAGACCGAAAGCAATTCAGGTTGAAATGTGTTATTTTTTTGGTAGCGGGATCATATTGATTTATTCCGTTTAAGACCGACCCG
>JBDTLZ010000017.1:0-11595 GCA_039934515.1 Ginsengibacter sp. | reverse complement strand
TTCACATCACATTCCATATTCGCTAACCAACCACACCAATGCGGCCATATTTGCTGCACCGAGATTTAGCTCGCGTTCACTCACATTTTCAAAAACATCCGTTGATGCATGATGGATATCAAAATACCGCTGCGTATCGGGGCTCAGGCCAGCAAGCGCTGCTCCTATTTCCTTTAAGGGCCCGATATCGGAGCCACTGCCTCCCTCAACAAAATCATAAGCGCCATAATTATAAAACAGGTTTTTCCAGGTCATTATTTTGCTACGCTGGCCGGCAGTTCCCTCGAGGCTAAATCCACGCGGTGTAAATCCACCGGCATCACTTTCGAGTGCGAAGATGTGCTTTTCCTTTTTTGCCTTTGCTTCTGCCAAATAAGCATCGGAACCACGACTGCCATTTTCCTCATTCACAAATAACACGGCACGGATTGTCCGCTTTGGCTTAATTCCAAGCGCTTTCAGTGTACGCAAAACTTCCATGCTTTGCACTACACCCGAACCATCATCATTAGCGCCTTCCGCGAGATCCCAGCTATCAAGGTGTCCGCCGACACTAATGATTTCCCCGGGAAATACACTGCCAGTAAGCTGGCCAATTACATTGTAGCCGGTAGTATCAGGAAGCATTTTACAATCCGTCTTAAACCATGCGGTGGACACGCGTCTTTTCATCAGTTCCCTGCTAAGGTATTCAGCATCATTAGTGCTGATGGCAACCGCCGGTATTTTTGGAAAGGAGTCGTTGTACCTCGTTACACCGGTGTGCGGGATGTCATTTAAGTTTATTGCCAGTGAACGAACTATTGCCCCTACAGCTCCATATTTAGCAGCCATCGCAGGGCCTGTTACCCGGGATGCGTTGCTTTCGCCATAAGCTATAAATGTATTGATATACGTGGGGTTCATTCTAAAATTAAAAAATACTATTTTTCCTTTAATCACTGCAGCGCCAAGATCGGAAAGCGCTGCCATGCTGCGGACTTCAACTACAGGTGCGGAAATTCCATTAATACCTGTGCCAACGGAATTGCCAAGCGCAGACAGGTGAAGCGCAAATTTTTTCCCGTCTGCAAGGGCGATCTCACCCGCCTCCTTTTTTCCCCTTACCCAGTGGGGAACCATGCAGGGTTGCAAATAAACGGTGTCAACGCCAATAGCTTTCAGCATTTCGCGGGTAAGCAATACGGCCTTATAATGATTTGAAGAGCCCGATAGCCTGGGTCCAACCTGCTTGCACAGCCTCCTTAAATTCGCATAGGCGGTACCGTTAGTCATCGTTTCATCTGCAATCTTCTTTACCATTAGTGAATTGCCATCCTGTGAAAACGTGAAGGTGGAAATAAAAATCAATACAAAAGAAAACGCACTTTTCTTCATAAAAAAATTTGTTAATTAATCGTGAGAACTGAAATATGCATATGGATAAGGGCCGGCATTACCGGCGCATACTTGCTGCCTGTATCAAAATCATTCAATGAAATATAGTTTTTACAAACTTAAACAATCTGTTTAAAAACAGCGTTTACATAAGTGGTGGAACATGTGCGTAAAAGAAATTGTAATTTGCCCAAAATTTTAAACCGGGTACTCCCAGGTGGATAGTAATTTTCAGGGTCGTTTTAAAAAAATAATGCTATTATGAATATAGGTATCGTTTGCTATCCAACTTTCGGCGGAAGCGGTGTGTTGGCAACAGAACTCGGGAAGGCGCTTGCAGACAAAGGCCATAACATACATTTTATCACCTACCAGCAACCAGTGAGATTGAGCGGGTTTCATGCAAATATATTTTACCATGAAGTGCGCGTTCCCACCTATCCCCTGTTTGACTATCCTCCTTATGAAACGGCATTGGCCAGCACGATGGTGGATGTAATTATCAATAACAATGTCGAGCTCCTGCATGTGCACTATGCGATACCACATGCATCTGCGGCCTATATGGCCAAGCAGATACTTGCAAAAGAAGGTATCCAGATCCCGGTGATCACGACGTTACACGGTACTGACATTACCTTAGTGGGAAGGGATAAAACGTATTCACCCGTAGTTACTTTTTCAATGAATGAAAGCGATGCCCTTACGGCTGTTTCGCGGAACCTTCGTGATGAAACGTACCGGAATTTTAAGATTGAAAAAGAAATCGAGGTCATCTATAATTTTGTGGATGTCAAGCGTTTTAACCGGAAGCCGATCATGGCATTCAAACAGGTAATAGCGCCCAATAATGAACGGATCTTATTGCATGCTTCCAATTTCAGGAAGGTAAAAAGAGTCGGCGATGTGGTGAAAGTATTTACAGAAGTGAATAAAGTAATTCCCTCAAAATTGTTATTTGTGGGAGACGGCCCCGAAAGATCTCATATAGAAGGCCTTTGCCGCGAAAGCCAGGCGCACAGTGATATACGGTTCCTTGGCCGGCAGGAGCAAATGGAAGATATCCTGGCGATATCAGACCTGTTTTTATTACCCAGCGAATATGAAAGCTTTGGCCTTGTTGCCCTGGAAGCGATGGCAGCAGGAGTTCCTGTTATATCTACCAATGCCGGAGGGTTGCCGGAAATAAATATTCAGGGCGTTACCGGTTTTCTCAGTAATGTAGGTGATGCCAATGACATGAGCAGGAATATTATTGAGATTTTACAGAATGACAAAGCCTTTGAAGAAATGAAAAAACAAGCCATTGACCAGGCCAAAAAATTTGATATTGATACGATCGTGCCGCAGTATGAAAGGCTTTATGAAAAAGTTACCGGGTTGATCAATGCCTGAGCCATTGCTCAGGATTTATATTGTTACTTTCCTTCATGAGTATAAAATCAACCTGGCCCTGGCCTTCATCATTTGCCCCGGCCTTTCCTATAACCTGTCCTGTTTTTACATTATCTCCACGTTGCACACTGGCCGAAGCAAGATTGCTGTAAACCGTAAAATATTTTCCATGTTTTATGAAAACAGCTTGTTTGTCTTCTATGTAACTTACCAGTGTTATTTCACCATCAAACACGGCCTTAACCGGTTCCCCGATTTTGGCGCCAATCGTTACGCCAGGGTTATCATAGTCAATACCACCGGGTAGTTTATTCGGGCCAAAATGAGCAATAATATAATTGGATACCGGCCAGGGAAGTGAACCGCGGTTCCGTTCAAAACTGGCATTTAGTTCTTTATCTACTACAGAAGTAACCAGCACACTTTCTGTCGATCTTGGCTTTACAGAGGGAGTCGTTGTTTTTGTTTTCGTAGTATTGTCTGCAGTGTTGTCCTTATTGTCGGCTTTATTCTTTTTCAATTCTGCCAATCGTGCCTTTTCTTTTTTTGCCGCTTCATTCCTGGCAATTTCAATTTCCCTCCTGATCATAGCCGTGATCATATTTTTCAACTTGGCATCCTGTTTCCGCTTTTCATTGACCTGCGTGGTAAGCTCCTTTTGCTGGCTCTTCAGCTTATCAACTATTACTTTTTTTTCCAGTTGTTGTCTTTCAAGCTGTGTCATTTCCTTATCCTGCTCCTGCAGCACCACATTTTTTCTTTGCTTTGTCCCCGATAAAATGATAATACGTTCTCCAAGCATTTCCTGCGTTCGCAAAATATTTTCAGCCTGCATTTCGCGATAGCTGCGGTAAGATTTTAAATAGGCCACTCTTTTAATAGCATCGTTAAAGCTGGATGCGGCAAAAATGAAATTAAGAAAATCATAATTGCTGCGGTTCTTATATGCGTACACCATGCTATTGGCATATTCCTTTTTAAGGGTATCTAAAATGCGCGCCATTTTGTTCACCTCTTTCTGTGCGGAAAATATGTTGCTGTTAAGACTTTTTATTTCGCCGTTGATGTTATCAATGATGTTTCCCTGTAAATCCATTTTCCTGTTAATGAGCGAGAGCTGGCCTATATTCACTTTGGCAGTTTTCCTGGTTTCATTCAGGGCCTTTTCAGTTTCTGCGATTTCTTTCTTTAACTGTTCACGCTCCCGCTGTAATGCGTCTTTATCGTCGGGTTGTTGGGCTTGTGCCCGTATAAAAAAGAGGGAGAAAACTATAGCAGTAACAATTGTCCTTTGCATGCACATGGGTTTTTTAATCAGGTTACGGTCTATGCATAAAGCAATAAATTAAAGTAACGTTTATTTTATTTTATAACTCTTAGGTATTGTAAAAGGAAATGATAATTCCTTGTTAAACTCATATTGTTTAAATGAAAGGCTGATGTCAACTTTCGTTTTTTCCGCAACCGTTATTTCGCGGTAGGTAGCAAAAAACATATTGTTATTTTTTTGGTATTCGCCATAGGTAAGATCTCCTGTTCGGTTTTGGCTGATATCAAGGTCATCGAGCTTGCTTCTTTCAATAAGGTAATTACCATTGTCTGTTGCGGTAAGAAGGTTCTTGAAGAATTTCCCTACAGTTCCTATTAAAACACGATTTTCTGTTTGCCTGAAGGCTACAACACTATCCCCCACATAGATCGGGTTACCGACAACCAGGTCCTGGAGCGTAGAAAAGTTAAGTGGAATATGTGCAATGTTTTCAACATAGCTGAAGGAATGGAATTCTACTTTTTTGTCGAGCTTGTTAACAATGATAATACTGTCTTTTGTTATCAATATCCGGAAAGCCTCAATACCAAGGAAGGTGGCGCTTATGGTAATCCAGAGGACACTGTCTTTATACAATCTTACAAAGGCATTAAAGTCGGGTTGCTTGCCATTTTTATCTTCATACTGCACTTTTATTTTTGCAGAAAATGTCGTGAAATTTATCCTGTTCTTTTCCAATGATCTTAAAACATTCGTAGCTCCTTTCAATGAATCAAGGTTTGATACTCCGGGAACCACCACCACATTTGAATCTCTTTTATTAATCGCGGTCTGCAATTTTTTTGTTGAACGGCAACCGGCAGCAATGCACAACAACAGGATTCCGAAGATAATTTTAACCTGATATTTTATCATTACATGCTAATTTAAAATCAAATAGATCCTGTATGTCCAAACCCGCCCACTCCTCTGAAGGAATCCTGTAATTCCTGCACCGGCTGAAGCAGGGCTTTTTCCACTTTCGATATAACGACCTGGGCTATACGCTCCCCGTTACCAATCACCTGTTCCTGGTTAGATAAATTTATCAGAATGACTTTCAGTTCGCCCCTGTAATCGCTGTCAATAGTGCCGGGAGAATTGAGGCAGGTAATTCCCTGCTTAAATGCCAACCCGCTCCGTGGGCGCATTTGAGCTTCATAACCATAGGGGATCTCAAAGTAAAGTCCTGTGGGAATCATGGCTCTTTCGAGCGGTTGCAGTGTAACAGGCTCCTGCAGGCTGGCCCTGATATCCATGCCGGCCGAACCACTGGTTGCATATTCGGGCAAATCATTTTGTGACCTGTTAATAACCTTTATAACTACATCATGCATTGTGACAAAGATAGGGATGCATCGCAGCACTTGAAAAATAAAATTGAGTTACTCATTAAATGACATAAGCAAGGCAGTTGCATAAGCGGCGACACCTTCCTCACGCCCCACAAAACCCATCTTTTCTGCTGTGGTGGCTTTTATAGAAACAACATTTTCATCAACAGAAAGAATTGCTGCGATCACCTTTTGCATTTGGGGTATATATGGTTTTATTTTCGGTGCCTCAAGACAAACTGTGGAATCAATGTTACCTATTTTATAGCCCGCCTCGGAGATAAGGCGCAGTGTTTCTTGCAAAAGTATCTTGCTGTCTATATTTTTAAATTCCTCAGAAGTGTCGGGGAAATGAACCCCTATATCTCCCAGGCAGGCAGCGCCGAGCAATGCATCGCATATAGCATGCAATAATACGTCGGCATCGCTGTGGCCTAATGCACCTTTCTCATGAGGAAGCCGTACGCCACCCATCCAGAATTCGCGTCCTGTGACCAGTTGGTGAAAATCGATTCCAAATCCTATTCTAAATGGCACGGGCATTTTGATAAAATTAGTTGGCTGTTATTGGGCTTTACATTTCGACAAATATAATCCGAATCTCCATCACTGATTTTCCATTTATTTATTTCAGTTTAATAAAATTAATCACCCCGGTATGCAACATATTGCCAACAAAAACGCCTCCCAAAAGGAGGCGCGGAAATTATTTATTTATTAAGAAAATTATTGCTGTGGCGTCGTGCCTACGGCAGATTCTTTATCTAAGTTAAAAATCAGGCTGAAGCGAAGCGTGTTTGACAATGGATTGCGGTTAATACCACTTCCTGAAGGAATGAGGTAAGAAAAATTCAATCCAAACATGTTGTAATTAAGCCCCGCGCCCAAAGTAAAATATTTACGGTCACCCTTTGTGGGTGCTTCGTAAAAATATCCTGCCCTGAAAGCAAATTGATCGTTATAGGAATATTCAGCTCCTATGGACACCTGGAATTCCTTGATCTCTTCGCTAAACCCGCCGGGTGCATCACCGAATGAACTGAACCAACTGCTTACTACACCTTTACTATGGTAGTCTATCAAACCGGCAGAGTCGCCGATAGCCGGAGGAGTAGGAACCAACAATTTATTAATATCAAGGCCAAAAGTAACCTTACTGCTTTCATCAAATGCTTTTACGTAAGCTACTCCCAAACCAAGGTTTGCAGGGATAAAATCCTTTTCCGAAGCATCATTGGTATAAGAGATTTTAGACCCAAGGTTGGAAAGGGTAACCCCCCAGTTTAAACCCGAGCCATCACTTTTTCCAAAGGTGCCGTCGTGAAATACGGTAAGATCCCCGGCAACTGCGCTACCGGTTCTGTACGTCGAGCCACTGGCAGATTGGCCGCTGGCTAAATTTGAATTAATGTACCTGAGTGCGATTCCAATTCCAAGCTTATCAGAAAGTTTACGCGAGTAACCCGCATCAAAGGCAAATTCCCTCGGTCTGTATGTTTGCAGGTCATTGCCCAGGTTATCAGTAAATTGTATATTACCAAGACTAAAATAGCGCAAAGAAGCTGACAGGCCCTGCAGGGGATCCAACTGGTAATACCCGGCCACTGAGGCAAGGTAAACATCGTTGAGGTCCAACCCCTTTAACCAGGGTGTATAGGTGACGGCTATGGCCGATTTACTTACTGCAAAGGGAACTTTTGCCAGGTTCCAGAAAGATGAATTTGCGTCGGGAATAGTGGCGATACCGACATCTCCCATACCACCTGAGCGGGCGTCAGGTGAAATTCTCAAAAAGGGGACGGCGGTGGTTACAACATTAATTGGATTCGCGGAGCTTTGTGCGTTAACGACAAATGCACTCCCTACCAGCATCACTAATGCCGTTAATCTCAAAGTTGCTTGTTTCATGTGTATTTTTGCTTGGTTAGGTAGAGCTAAACCGTATAACAAATAAGTTTTTGGAGTTGTAAAAATAAATTTTTTATTGAAATGGGCAACTAAAATATGAAAACGTCCTATTTATAAAAACTTCACGCTCTTACCGGATATAAAGGTTTTAGACCACCCTGAACGCCAAATTTTATTTGTACCAGGATTGCAGGATCGGGTATCGATGCTCGTCTTTTGTATTCCATTTACCTCCTTCATAAACGGGGTATTGATCGCTTTATTGTATTGAAAACAGGGTGGTTGGGAGGGTTTGAGAAGGTATCGGCCCCGTAGAAATTGTATTTTTGGAACGTCAAAAAGGCCAGCAGCATCCCGCGCTGTATAAAGTTGGATTTTTAAAATCAGAAATTTCTGGTAAAGAATTTCTGCATACCACAAAAGAGTATTAAATTGCACTTCACTTAATAAACAATCCCTTAGCGCCGATACATGGTTTTATCTTTACCAATTTAGATTTAATGAACCGGGAACCAGTTGAAGAAAATTCCAACATGTTTTCAACTTACTGGTGAATTAAGGCGTGTGACAAATTTCGGGGGTGCATAGCTATTTTTTAATGGATGGAGATGATGAAAAGCGGGCCAAACTCTAATTGTGAAGGGTTTGCAAAAGTGGTTATAGTGCCATTGGAAAACGATTTCAGGGGAATATTAAAATCAAATAAAGTATTTATATTCGCATTTACTAAGTACCCGAAATACAATAAACTAAGTATCCGTAACACAATAAAGAAAGAAAACCTTTCGTTAATAAACCTTGCAAAACGAATGCACATGCTAAAAACAATATCTGCCGGAAAAGTATGCCTTATTATCCTGGCTGCGTCTTTTACAATTACTTCCTGCCATCCGAAGAAGGACAAATCTTCAGTAACCGGGTGGAATTATGACGATAAGAATTATGGTAATTTCCATGTACTCAAAGCCAAGGAACAGAAATCCGGGCCGGGTTTGGTTTTTGTCCAGGGTGGAACCTTTGTTATGGGTTCCAAGGAAGAAGATGTTATGGGTGACTGGAACAATGTTCCCCGCAGGGTGAGTGTAAATTCATTTTACATTGACGAAACTGAAGTTGCCAATGTGCATTATCGTGAATACCTCTATTGGATCAGCAATACATTTGATAATGATACTGCTATCATGAGGATGTCTTTACCGGATACGTTGGTTTGGAGAAGTGAGCTTGCCTACAACGAGCCTTACGTGGAATATTATTTCCGTTATCCTGCCTATAATTATTATCCTGTCGTAGGTGTTACCTGGGAGCAGGCTCATGATTTTTGCATCTGGAGAAGTGACAGGGTGAATGAAAAAATATTAATTGACAAAGGTTATTTGAATAAAAAAGCGCCTTTAGCAGCTATGAAGGGCGGACAGGGTGAGCAAACCTTCAATACGGATACTTACCTGATGAACCCCGATATGATCAATAATAAAACTGCTCCTAAAAAAGGTGGATTGAAAGATGTTAGTGGCAAAACAAGAAAAGTGATCACATTTGAAGATGGGCTTTTGTTGCCAGGTTACCGATTACCAACGGAAGCTGAGTGGGAATATGCGGCTTACGGTATTATTGCACAAAACCCGCATCCCCGTACAAAAGAAAAGAATCATGGTGAAGAGGTTCTCTCCAACCAGCAGGTGTATTCATGGAGCAAGAATGTAAATGGATTGCGCGATAACCGCCGCGGAAGCTGGCAGGGACAGTTCCTTGCCAACTTTAAAAGAGGCAATGGTGATGTGATGGGTGTTGCAGGTGGATTGAATGACCGCGCTGCTATCCCCGGACCGATAAAATCTTTTTATCCAAATGGCTACGGCTTGTACAACATGAGCGGAAACGTGAGCGAATGGGTTGGAGACGTTTACCGTCCGCAAACACCGCTTGATGAAGATGATGTAAACCCATATCGTGGTAATAAATTTTCTAAATTTTATAAAAACGGTCAGGGCGATTTTGAAAGAGATACACTGGGACGCCTGAAAAAAGTGGTTGTCACCGATTCTGAGGCAGTAAACCGTCGTAACTATCAGAAAGGCGATGTGATCAACTATCTTGATGGTGACTCTATATCTAATGTTACCTACGGCTATGGCATTTCATCGTTGATAAGCGATAAATCAAGGGTAATAAAAGGCGGAAGCTGGAATGATATGCCGTATTGGTTGTCTCCGGGTGCACGTCGTTACCTCGAGCAGGACCAGGCAAGCAGCACAGTAGGTTTCCGTTGTGCAATGACAAGGTTGGGTAGCCCGGAAGGAAATACCTTTAAAGAAGGTAACATTTTTGGAAAGCGTAAGCAGAACAAAAAGAAGAAAAGCTAATAAAACTTTTTCTATAAATTGAAACCTCTTATTTAATAGTAAGAGGTTTTTTATTTATTTGCCTCCCGGTCAACCATTAAATTTGTACCATGCGCATTGAAGAAATTTATAAAATTTATCAGCAATATCCATCCATACAAACCGATTCACGAAAGCTACTGGAAAATGACTTATTTTTTGCCCTGAAGGGCGATAATTTCAATGGGAATCTTTTTGCAGAACAGGCTATTCAAAAAGGGGCTGCATATGCCTTTGTGGATGAGAAATCAGCGTTTACCAATGACCGCATTATAGAGACCGATGATGTACTAAAGACATTACAGGACCTGGCACATTTTCACCGGCAGCAGTTCATGAATTCTTTGGATGGCAGAGCGCCCATTCCCTTTATCGGCATAACAGGCAGTAACGGCAAGACTACAACGAAAGAGCTGATCCACCAGGTACTCTCTTCAACATATACCACCTATACTACACAGGGGAATCTAAACAATCACATAGGCATACCCCTTACCCTATTAAAAGTGAGGCCCGATGCGCAAATGGTTGTCATTGAAATGGGCGCCAACCACCTCAGGGAGATCGCAGGATACTGTGAATACGCCATGCCAACTCATGGCCTGATCACCAATTGCGGCAAGGCACACCTTGAAGGTTTTGGTAGTGTTGAAAATGTAAAAAAAGCCAAGGGTGAGCTTTTTGACTACCTGCGGGACCATGGCGGCACCGCCTTTGTAAATGCCGATGATATAGCAGTTGCTGCGTTAAGCAATGGCCTGAAAGAAGTGCTCTTTTATGGCAACGATGGTAAGGATCTTCACGGTAAGGTTGCTAAAAGCGATCCTTTTCTTGAAGTACGTATTGATGGTTTAATGCCCTTGGATATTAAAACCAGCCTCGTGGGTGCTTATAACTTCCCCAATGTGGCTGCTGCTGTGTGCGTAGGCCGCTATTTTGATGTGCCGGATGAAAAGATAAAAATGGCAATAGAAAACTACACTCCTTCTAATAGCCGTTCACAGTTAATAAAGAAGGATGGCAATACCATAATACTGGATGCCTACAATGCAAATCCTTCAAGCATGAAGGCCGCGATAGAAAATTTTGCAGCCATGGAAGGAGATAAAAAAATAATATTGCTGGGTGCTATGATGGAGCTTGGCAATGAAAGTGCCCAAGAGCATGCAGCAATTATTTCACTGATTGATAAATACGATTGGGCGGCCGTAGCGCTTGTGGGTGAAAGCTTCCGTAGACTTTCGCACCGATACCTCAGCTATGACAATGCCTTGCAGGCACGGGAGTGGATGCATGCGCAGCACTTTGAAAATGCGCAGATCCTCATTAAAGGATCCCGCAGCATGCAAATGGAAAAAGTTCTTGAATGATGTTGTAGATTTGCAATCCTTTTTGGAGACTTGTCCGAGTGGTTGAAGGAGCACGCCTGGAAAGTGTGTATACGGGAAACTGTATCAAGGGTTCGAATCCCTTAGTCTCCGCTGAAATCAGTTATTTTAAAGAAGGTGAAATTAAGAAACTCAGTAAAATCAAGGGTTTCAAGATTTTTTGCTTCCTAAACTTACCAATATTTACTCCGTTTTACTGCTGATTTGCCGGAGTTATTCGAGGAGTCTTACTCTTCTTAACAAAGACTCCGGCATTTTTTGATAAGTCTTTATCTATTAACATTTTATACAAACGCATGTACGTTTTTTATTATGCGATACAGGTAATTTTGTAACCTCAAAAATGATTAATATGGAAAAGAGTTTTGGATTATTATTTTATCTCAAAAAAAACAAGGGATATAAAGAAGGTGAAACAACCATTTACATTCGCATTACTGTGAATGGAATTACCGTTGAAGTGAATACTTAAAGAAAATGCGATCCTTTGAAATGGAATG
>JBDTLZ010000016.1:0-17824 GCA_039934515.1 Ginsengibacter sp. | reverse complement strand
CCGGGTAACCGGAAGTAAAGAATGGCAAAAGCCCGGTCGGATAAAGCTGACCGGGCTTTTTGTTGGGCTGAAGTATATTAATTGATGGATCGGGAGTGTTACAGGAAGATAAAATACCATAAAGAAGTATTGTAATAAATCAATAAATAAAAAGGAGGTAGTCATGCGATTCAATTTTTTAAAAAACAGGCAGCAGGCTGTTCCTGTTAACTATGAAGGTGCCAATACTTTCAAATTGACTCCCGAACTGGAGCTCTACACGGCGGTTGCAACGGCGTCATTAACACCCAATTTTTACGAAAATGCCGATGCCGTGTTACAACGTATATGGGAATTGATCGCAAAGACCGATGTGAAATTTGTAGCAAAGCTAGCTGTCTATGCAAAAGAAGAAATGTATTTGCGCAGCGTTCCTATCGTACTTGCAGTAGAGCTGGCAAAACAACACAGTGGGGACGGTTTGGTAAGTGCGTTAACGGCGAGGATTGTTAAGCGTGCAGATGAAATTACCGAGTTGCTGGCATATTACGCAAAAGCGAATAACCGCGGGAACATTAAACAACTTAATAAATTAAGCAAGCAGTTGCAAAAAGGGTTGGCCGGGGCCTTCAATCGATTTGATGAATACCAGTTTGCAAAGTACAATCGTGATACAGTAGTGAAATTAAAAGATGCTTTGTTTTTGGTTCATCCAAAAGCAAAGAACGAAGCGCAGCAGAACCTGTTTAATAAAATTGTAAAAGATAAACTGGAAACGCCTTACACCTGGGAAGTTGAGTTAAGCGCATTAGGCCTGCAAAAGTACGATAGCGCCGAATTGAAGAAACAGACTGTAAAAGAAAAGTGGGAAGAACTCATCTTCAGTAATAAAATAGGATACATGGCTTTGTTAAGGAACCTGAGAAACATCCTCCTGGCAGAAGTAAGTTACGAGGCTATAACCGAGGTATGCAATTATCTAACCAATGCAAACGCAGTGGCCAGGAGCCGGCAGCTACCATTTCGCTTCCTTAGTGCTTACCGGGAGTTAAAGGAATTGAAAAATGGCAATACAGGCATGGTGTTAAATGCTTTAGAAGAAGCAGTGTTACCCACTACCGGCAATATTGCGGGTTACGATAGCAACACTAAAGTTGTAATTGCGGCCGACGTTAGCGGAAGCATGCAAACTGCATTGAGCGCAAGGAGTAAAGTGCAGCGCTTCGATATCGGCCTGGTGCTGGCAATGTTACTCCAAAGCAGGTACGCAAATGTAATGACCGGGATGTTTGGAGATACCTGGAAAGTTATCAACGTTCCAAAAAAGAATATCCTGGCCAGCGTGATGGAGTTTCATCGTCGCGAAGGAGAAGTTGGTTATAGTACTAACGGTTACCTCGTAGTCGAAGACCTGTTAAACCGGGGTAAGGTAGTCGATAAGATAATGATGTTTACCGACGCACAGTTGTGGAATGGCAAAGGTAATTTTCACTTCTCCAATTTGTGGACGCAGTATAAACAGACCGCACCGGAGGCAAAATTGTATTTATTCGACCTCGCCGGTTATGGAAATATGCCGTTAAACGTGTTGAAAGATGATGTATATGTAATTGCCGGCTGGAGCGATAAGATCTTTGATGTGCTGGACGCAATTGATAATGGCAGCGATGCCCTGAAAATGATCAATGCAATTGCACTATAGATGAACCTGTGGCAGAGCAGGGACGCCCGTAAACAACGGGGTTGCTTTTGATTCTTCTATAAAACTTTTTGTAATCTTCAAAGCAGCAGCAATGACCAGGAACAGATTAATTAAGGATGTCGTAAAAATGAGGTACTTCTCAATATGCAAATCAAAAGGCTCATTTTGTCAATTACTCTTTAATTATTTTTTTGAAAGGTGTCGTAAATAAGAGATACTTCGTGGCAAAAAGTTAGTTCGATTCTAACCACTCTCAAAATATTTTTAAAATGGGAGTGAATACCCTTATTATTTTTTTACCCTTTCTAATTTTTGATTGGGGCAGGGCAGGGATCAAAAAATGTTGTCTTTAGCTTTAGGGCAAAGCATCGTTATATGGATTGGATGATCAGGGTTCGAATCCCGGAGGCAACCTGCCGGTGTCGTAGATAAAGGATACTTCGACTGACAATCGGCATGTTGCGGGTTCGAATCCCGCCCGGTCCACAAAAAAACAAAAGGGACGGAAGCTCAGTGGTAGAGCGGCACAGCTTTTATCAACTGTTGCCCTGCAATTTTTTGGCTTGTAGTTCAACGGACAAGAACACTGCGCAACGAACGCAGCAATAAGAGTTCGATTCTCTTCACGCCATCAAAAATTGGTTCGTAGCTCAACTGGATTAGAGCCCTGGTCTTTTAAGCCAGGGGCTGGGAGTTCGAATCTCCCCGGACCAACAACAGGTGTCGTAGAAAAGAGATACTTCGCCAGCAAATCATCGGTGGGAGGTTCGAATCCTTCTCCCGTTTAAAACGGGATAGCTCAGTCGGCAGAGCGATGAACAGAACTCTTTTCGATTTATTACCCTGTTATGGAAACATAGTTCAACGGCAGAACGGTTGCTTGTTAAGCAAAGGGCTGAATGTTCGAATCATTCTGTTTCCGCAAAAGTGGGTACGGCGATGATGGATCGTCGCGGGGGTGGGTAAAACCATTGTCTTCGGACTGAGTTGGTTCAAATCCAGCTAGCCGCACAAATGGAAGGGATCCGGATTGGTTGAGGATGGCGTCTTGAAAACGCACTAAGCATAAAACTACAAGAGTTCGAATCTCCTTCCTTCCGCGAAAGGGTTTGAAATATTTGGAGAATTGGCTGAGTGGTAAGGCACTGGATTGCTAAGCAAAGATTGGGATAATACCCCGTGAGTTCGGGTCTTACACTCTCCCGATCCCGGTGATTTGGCAGACACGGTGTATGCATTGGACTGAAAAACCAAATAATAATGTTCGATTCCCTGGGGCGTCACAATTAAATAATAATAGTAATGCCTTGTAAAAAGGCATCAGAAAGATTTATAGATATCCCTGTAAATACCGAAAGTAAAAGAAACTGGCTGATACCAGGATCAATTAAAAATTCTCCTGTGATAAACCCGGCTGTGATTTCATTTGACAAAATTTAAAAAAGTTAATTATGTTTATCTACATAGCGTTTTTTATCCTTGTGGTAAGGCTTACTATGTGGATCATAGGCAGGATAAAATGGAGGGCTTTCAAATTGAACTTCTTCAAAAAAAGGCTTGCAAATATTAATGGATTGCTTACAGGAAATTTTATAAATTCCCGTATTCTATTTGCAACAGCGTTTAATGCTTTAGCAAACGTTGGCTTGATAAGGAACATAGATAATTCAAAAGCCTTTGCATTGATAACCGAAAAATATAAGGACCAGGTGACTGATGTTTATCAATTCAATAGTTTCGATTATAGCGAAAATGCAATGTTGTTCTATGTGACAGTATTTGTATTGTCAAGTAAACGGATCATAGAGATTGGATATGATTATGTGGAAATATTGTATACCGGCAGTGACAGCAATTGGGCAAACTCATTGTTAACTGATCTTGCTGAATTCAGGATGACAGAGAGGACAAAGATTATCGGTTTCGCAAATGCGGGAGCAATGAATTAAAAAAGAGGCCGTCTCATAAGTAAGTGGGCGGCCTTTTTTTCAAAAACATGACCTGGTGCTGCAGATAGGCTTTGAAAGCCACGCCGGATGTATGTTTTACAATAAAACCCAAGTAAAACCCGGCAAGTATATTATTGCATCCCTGCAACTATTATTTATCTATAACCAATTGTGCATAAACCGCCCAAAAAACTGAAAATAAAATGAGTACCCGGTACCAATCCGGCCAACTCCGTTTTTAAAGAAAAGGATACAACACTATTTTTCCTCGATACCTGCCGGCCTTCGTTGCGGCCAAAAACAGGCGCAACTTTTGTATGCACAATAGGCAACTATGTTGCACCTATTATTAGGATGGTAACTAAAATATTCTATTTTTACCTCCGCTCAAATATATATATGGATTCAGTGGCAGAAAATATTCGGACTTTTTTTAAATCTTTCAATTCAAACGAAATAAAAAAGTTTGACAAGCTTCCGCAATCGGGTGGCGACAGGGTTTATTTTCGCATCACTACAAACGACAAGTCCTATATAGCCACTTACAATGAAAATGTAAAAGAGAACCTGGCATTCCTGAATTTCACCTGGCACCTAAAAAAAGTTGATGCCCCGCTTCCCGGGATCTATATAGTTCATCCGGGGAATCAAATGTACATACAGGAAGATTTTGGTGACACTTCCCTGCTAAACAAGCTTGAGCAGATCGGGATGAACGATTATGTGTATGAGCTTTTTAAAAAAAGCCTGAAGGCTCTTGCGTGGCTGCAAATAAAAGGGGACACGAACCTGGATTATAATTTATGCATCACCTCAAAAGAGTTTGGCAAACAGGCCATCATGAGTGATCTATTATATTTCAAGTACTATTTTCTTGATACGCTTAAAATTGCTTATGATAAAGAAAAGCTCATAGAGGATTTTGATGCTCTAAGTAGTTACCTCACCCATGTGAAACACAAATATTTTATGTTCCGGGATTTTCAAAGCAGGAATATATTGATAAAAGAAGATAAGGTGCATTTTATAGATTACCAGGGCGGTATGAAAGGTGCCCTGCAATATGATGTTGCTTCTTTGCTTTGGCAGGCTAAAGCCAACCTTCCCGACAAATGGAAAAATTTTCTGCTAGACTATTATATGGATTGCGTAAGTGAAATTTTAAAAAAGCCTTTGGATCGCAATCGTTTTATCAGCCAGTATAATGGTTATGTGCTGATACGGTTGTTACAGGTACTGGGCGCTTATGGCTTCCGGGGTTTATTTGAAAGAAAAGCTCATTTCTTAATAAGTATTCCGCTGGCCCTCACTAACCTGAAGTGGTTCCTGAACAACAAGGAGACGGGAATTACCTTACCGGAATTTGAAAAGGTATTGCAGATCATTGTACAGGATGATATCGTCGAAAAATTTCGCCCGGTACAGGCAACTGAATCTACTCCCCTGGTCATAACCATCAATAGCTTTTCATATATTAAGTCAGGATATCCAAAAGATGAGAGTGCACATGGTGGTGGATTTATTTTCGACTGCAGGGGAATTTTAAACCCCGGACGAATAGAGGAATTTAAGCAACAAACCGGCCGCGATAAACCTGTGATGGATTTTTTAGAACAGCAAACAAAGATGCCCGATTTTTTGAACAGCATTTACAATATTGTTGACATTTCGGTAGAAGACTATATTAAGCGCAGGTTTTCATCATTAATGATAAGCTTTGGTTGTACCGGTGGCCAACACCGAAGTGTTTATGCAGCTGATGCACTTACCCGCCATCTAAGAAACAAATTCAATGTGAGGGTTGAACTCCACCATATCGAACAAAACATCAGGGAACAAAAAAAGACCCTGGAAAATTCTTTACTTTAAGTTACGCAGGCAAACTTTCGGGAGAGACGGAATGAGGTGGTTGCGCGGCCTTCAAATAATAAAAAATATTACCGATGAAAGCAATGATTTTAGCCGCAGGCCTCGGTACCCGTCTGAAACCGTTTACTGACAGCCACCCAAAAGCTTTGGCAATAATCAATGGCAAAACACTATTGCAAAGAAATATTGAATACCTCGCACAGTTTGGTATTAAAGATCTTATTGTAAATGTTCACCATTTCCGTAACCAGGTAAAAACACTTATTGAAAAAAATAAAGGCTTTGGAAGTGACATCACGATTTCTGATGAAAGTAATGCCATCCTTGAAACGGGTGGCGGACTCAAAAAAGCGGAGTGGTTTTTTAATGACAGCAATCTTCCTTTCGCTTTGATCAATGTTGATGTGCTTACCGATATGGATTTAGGTGAGATGATCGATCAGCATAATAAACTCAAACCTCTTGCTACAATTGCCGTGACTTCCAGGAAAACTTCGCGGTATTTTTTATTTGATGAAATGCCCAATCTATGCGGATGGAAAAATGAGCAAACCGGTGAGCAAAAGATCAGCCGCGAAGCAACAGCGTTTACCCAAAAAGCCTTCAGTGGAATTCATGTTATTTCCCCGGAGATTTTTTCCCTTATAAAAACATCCGCATTGCCTTCGGGAGAAAAGGATAAATTTTCCATGGTGGACGTTTACCTTGAATTGGCGAAAACGCATAACATTACTGCATTTGACCACAGTAATACGAAATTTATAGATGTGGGTAAGCCCGAGAGCATTGCAATAGCGGAAAAAATATTCCAATAACCCGGTTATTTCTTCTTCTCGAATAACTCAGACTTAGGCACAATCCTGACCTTGGAAGTATTTGTCAATGTTTTTGTGACCACATCGTATGGACCAGTTATTACAAGGTCACCATCTTTCAACCCATCCACAACTTGTATATAATTTATGTCCTGGATGTCAGTTTTTACTTTTTGCTTTTTTACAGAGCCATCAGCATTAACAAGAAAAACAACTTCATCGAGGTCGCTTGCAGTCCTGGTGGTATTCCCGGAAACAGAAACATTTGCTGTGGCATTATTTGCACCTGCCCTGGCGGTCCCACCACCTGTTGAATCATTAATTTCACGTGTTGTAACTGCATTGATGGGAACTGATAGTACATTTGGATGGGTCTTGGTCTGTATGTCGGCACTGGCGCTCATGCCCGGCCTGAAGGGAAAATTTTTTGGCCTGGATGCATCAATCAGGTCTTTATAAGAAGCCAGTTCTAACCGTATATACACTTTATAGTTGGTTACATCTGTGCTCGTTGCCGAGGTTTGAGTTTGTGATGCAGCTCCGTTATTGCTGCTTGCAATTTGAGTAACTATCCCGGCAAACTTCCTGTTACTGTACGCATCTACTTCAATCGTAGCACTATCGCCCAGGTGAACTTTCGGCACATCGTTTTCACCAACATCCACCCTTACTTCAATTTTACTCATATCTGCGATGCGCATCATTTCTGTTCCGGCCATCATAGAACTGCCTACAACCCGCTCGCCTTTTTTTACATTAAGCAAAGAAATCACCCCGTTCATCGGTGAAACTAAAGTAGCAAGGCTTATATCTTTATTGGCTTTTGCCAATGCTGCCCTGGCACTTTGCACACCTGCCTGGCTCCCGATAATTCCCTGTTTGGCAGCATTAAAATTTGCCAGCGCGCTTTTATAAGCAGCATCTGCCGTATTGAATTCATTCGCAGAAATCACCTTGCCGTCGTATAGCTCCTTTTGCATGTCGTAAGTCTTTTTTGCCTGGTCAAGTTGTGCCTGCATCGCCCCTATTGAAGCCGATGCATTCGCCACCTGTGCCTGTTGCTGGCTTACAATCGCTGCGGCCTGGTCCCGTTGCGTTGCATAAATATCACCATAAATACGTGCGAGTACCTGGCCTTTTTTTACACTGTCTCCTTCCTCAACTTTCAATTCAACAATTTCCCCTGAAATATCCGGACTCATTTTCACTTCTATTTCGGGATAGATCTTTCCACTTGCATTTACAGTTTCTACTATGGTGCGCATCGACGCTTTTTCAGCAGTAACTTTCACACCTTCATCTTTTCCGAGTAAGCCGGCTTTTCTAAGTATTACCAATAATACTATCAAGCCTATTAATGAAAAAATGATCCACTTTAAAGTCTTATTCATAATAACGGGCCTCCTAAGCCTCTCTCGCAATGCGGAACCGAAAGAGAGGTTTTGTAGTTTTAATTTTTAAATATTTTCCTCACGGAAGCAACGGGAATCGTCTTGATATATCAAAGATAGCCCACTCTGCCTGCTCAACTTTCTTCCCAGCCCAACATTTGGCTTGTTCGCCAGCCTCGTGCCGACAGTTGATTACCAACTACTCTTTTAGCAAAAATCCTAACAATTAATTACTTAATTGTTGAGTTGCCCTTTCTCCTTCCAATAATTTAAGGAGCCAGCTTCAATCCCTGTCCTTTATAAAACTCAAGCACCTTCATCTTAAACACATAATCAAATTGGTTTGAAACAAATTGGAGCTTTGCCCTGAACAAATTATTTTGATCTGTTATAAGTTCAAGGGTACTTAACATGCCAACATTATACCTCCTGGTCGCAAAATCATAACTTTCCTGCGCAGCATCCACAGACTTTTGAGAAGAGTTGAACTTCTCCAAAGCAACAACAGCGGCATTGTAAGCCTGGTAAATATCCTGTTTCAATGTTTGGTTATCCAGCCTTACCTGGTACTCAAGGCTTCTTATATTGAGCTTCGATCTTTCATAATTCGCTTTTGTTTGCCAGCCATTAAAGATAGGGACTGAAATATTTATCCCTATAGACTGTCCAAAATTGTTATTGAATTGGGTCCCCAACGGATCAGAGGTGATATAACCTTTTTTCCCCCCGTTGGTAAACAAGGGCCTTTGCACGTCGATAAATCCACCGGTACCATTGCTTACTACCAGCCCCGTTGATTCAAATCCATTGGGAACCTGCACATACGTGGGTGAACGGAAATATCCATAATTGGTGTTAAGGCCGCCAAAGGCGGAAAGTGTGGGATACAGCGCCTCCTTTGCAGCCAGGGAATTTCTCTGCGCGGCTTTTAAATTGAAATCATTCAGGCGTTGTTGCGGAAGGTTAAATAACGCCTGCGCATAGACGTTTTCAGGCTGAAGATCAGCAATAGGCTCAAGCGGGATCTTATCTGCCGGCGGCTCTTCAATTTCGAATGCCCCGGCGGGATCCACATTCATGTAAGACATTAAAACATATTTGGCCTGGGTAACATTACCGGTTGCTGTAATTAAATTGGCACTGTCACTGGCAAGTTGTGCCTCCAGCTCCACTGCATTAAGCTGAGGTAACGCACCGGCTTTTACCTGCTTATTTACAATTTCAAGCTGTGAAATGGACTGTTTAACCTGTACATCTGCGATTTTTTCCTGTTCCCGTGTAAGTAATACCTGCAGGTAAGAATTCGCTACCGTTAAAGCAATATCATTTTTTAATTTATCGGTTGCAGCTTTAGCTGCCATCACTGACCACTCGTTTGCAAGAATGGTATTTTTTTTTGAATACCAGTTGAAAATATTAACGCTGGACTGAAGATCTAACCCAACCTGGAAAAAATTTTGATTTTCTAAAATACCAGTGGAAGGATTTTGCGATTTGCCAAACCTGTAGCCTTCACTATTACTGAAATTAACTGACGGTATCCTCGAAAGTTTGCTTTGCTTATAAGTGACCTCGGCAATCCGGGCCTGGATCTCATTTTGTTTTATTGAAATATTACTGTCCAAAGCATATTGTACGCATTTTTGAAGTGTCCATTTCTCCTGCGATCTTGCGACAGCACCAATAAGGCAAAACGTAATAATAAATTTTACTCTCATAGACATTTGGCAAAAATAATGAATTGACGGGTTATAGCACTTATGAGGATAGGTGTTAATGAGTTACGCAGAAATTTTATATTACAAACCGGGATTTTTGATCATATTTTCAAAACCGGTGGCCAGATCTTTAATAAGGTAAGAAGCGTCTTCGAGCCCGGTATACATCCTGATCAAACGATGCCCGGAATTTGCCGGGTCAAATTCATTTTCTTTTAACGATGCACAGCCAGGAATGATCAGTGATTCATGCCCACCCCAGCTTACTGCCATCAATATATGTTCGAGACTTTCACAAAAATTCCCGACCTCGAAAACTGTAGTGGCTTTTATCACGAAGGAAAATAAACCACAAGCGCCGTCCATTTGTTGTTTTGCTAATTGATATTGAGGAAAGTCTTCGTCAAAAGGGAAGATCACTTTTTCAACTTTCTCATGTTTTTTTAAAAATTGCACTACGGTTTTTGTTGTTTGTGAAATTCTTTCCAGCCGGGCAGGTAAGGTCCGCAATCCGCGGATAAGCAGCCATGCATTGAACGGCTGGATACCGCTGCCAATGTTCATGTACTCGCTATTGAAAATTTTTTCAATCATTTTTTTGCTTCCGCATAGTACCCCTGCGACGACATCGCTGTGGCCACCGATATATTTTGTTGCACTTTGTAAAACCAAATCGATACCAAGTTCAATAGGCCTTTGGTAAAGTGGCGTACAATAACTGTTATCGCAAATGGTCGTTATACCTTCCGACCGGGCCAGCTCACCAATTGCTTTAAGGTCCTGTATAGCAAAATCCCAGCTATTCGGACTTTCTAAATAAATTAAAGTTGTATTTGGTAGGATCGCACTTTCAAAATTTGCAATATCCCTGCCGTCTATATAAGTTGTGGTGATATTAAATCGTGGTAAAATGTCGTTGAACATTTTTTGGGCCCACGTATAAGGCTTGTCAACAGAAACAATATTATCACCCGTTTTTACATTGGCAAGAACTGCAGCAAAAATCGCTGCTGCCCCGCTGTTGAATACCAGGCAATCTTCTGCGCCATCAAGGGCAGCGAGTTTCTGCGATAAAATTTTCACTGTAGGATTGAGGCCGCGGCTGTAAAGAAATGTAGAATATTCATCTTCAAATGCCTTCCGCATTTCATCTACCTTTTTGAAGGCGAAATTGCTTGTCTGCATAATGGGCGGGGATACAGCATTGAAATAATTTTCCCGCTCTTCGCCAAGTTCATTTATTATATAAGAAATATCCATGATTACATGCTTTTGCTGTTGAATCTTTTTGAGATAAAATATATAACGAGGAATGAAGCCAGTACCGCCAGCCCGGTTAAAGCAGTATTGGGATCTTTAATAGCAATACTAATACCTACAAACAAATAAGCGCTGATAAAAATAAGTGGCTGCAAAGGAAACAACCTCATTTTAAAAATTCCAGTCGTATCCAAATGTTTGGTTCGTTTTCTCAAAATAAAAATGGTTGCCGCAGAAGTGGCCATTCCAATACAATCAAGGAAAATAGTAAAGCTTAAAATTTCTTCAAAAGTTTTTGCAAAAAAGAGGATGATAATACAAATTGCTGAGAAGACAGTCAGCGAAGCGACCGGAACATTTTTATGGCGGGATTTTACCTGGAGGAAATTTGGAAGCACTTTGTCTTCGCTCATTGCCAACATCACTCTTGGATTACTTAATAATAAAACATTCACATAAGCGAGCACACTTAAAAAAAGTAAAGTTGAAAAAATATTTGAGCCGGTTTCACCAAACATCTTTCCAACTAAAATTGCAGCAACTTCCTCTCCCGGCTTTCGATGTTGCAGCACCTCAAAGCCTACTACTTTATAATAAGAAAAATTCACGGTAAGGTATAACAGGATAATCATCCCGATGCCTATGAAAATACCACGCGGAATATTTTTCGCCGGCTTATCCACTTCACTGCCAAAATTGATGGTTTGCTGATAGCCCCCATAAGTAAAGGAAACTGCGATTAATGCTGCCCCAAAAGATAGAACATAATTTTCCCAATTATGAGATACAGGCTTTATGATGGCTGAATCCTGTGCATATAAATGAGGGAAAAATAAGGCAGCCACCAGTAGTAAAAGCATACCAACTTTTATGACCATTAAGATATTTTGTGTACGGCTGCTCATCCTCAGGCCCATCAGGTTAATGCCGTAAAAAAGAATGATTGCAACTACGGCAATGATGGCTTTGACGAGATCGGTAGTACCACTGCCTAAAAAAACTTTACTTATATAACCAGCGCCAATAAGAGCAACCCCGCTGAGTGACGCTGCATTAGAAATTAATATGATGCTATTAATGGAAAATGCAATTGAGGGATGGTAGGCTAAAGAAAAAATTTTATAATAACCGCCAGTTACGGGATAACGGCTCCCTATCTCTGCATAAGTAAGGGCGCCGCACAAAGCTATCAGGCCCCCAACGATCCATGCGCCGAAGAAAATTCCCGGGTCAAGCGATTCTTTAGCCGAATCGGTCGCTGTCCTGAAAATTCCCATACCAATAACGAGCCCGATGACGATCATTGTAAATGAAAATAAGTTCAGTTTTTTTGCGCCAATCATAAATGGAAGGTAAAAAATAATTGTGGTTACATTTGTGTTTTATCAACCAGTGTTTTATGAAAAGAGTACTTCTTATATTATTACCGGTATTCAATACTGTAATGGCTCAAACTACCAATACTACTGATTCATTACAAACTCTTGAAAATATAATTGTAAAAGCTTATGAAAATAACCGCCGGCTTATCGACGTAGCTGCTCCTGTGAGCATAACCGGGCAAACGCAACTTAACCGCTTTGGCAACATGAGCATATTGCCGGCGTTAAATATTACGCCCGGCGTTAGCATGGAAGAACGCTCTCCTGGCAGTTACCGGCTTAACATCCGTGGCAGTTCTCTACGTTCCCCTTTTGGTGTACGTGATGTAAAGATCTATCTGAATGAGATACCCCTCACAGACCCAAGTGGCAATACCTACCTGAATCAACTGAGCTTTTATAATTTTAACTCCATTGAAATCATTAAAGGCCCAGCCAGCAGTTTATATGGCGCGGGAATCGGTGGTGCCGTGCTTATACATACTTTACCCGTGAGCTGGAATCCGGGAGTTTCACTTTCTTATACTGCCGGCAGTTTTGCAGCCAATAACCTTAATGTAAATGTAAAAACAGGCGATGCCGATCATGAAAACAGTTTCAGTTACGCGCATCAAACCAGCGACGGATATCGTGCCCAGGCGAAGATGCGTCGGGATATTGCTACATGGGAAAGCTTACTCAAAGTAAGTGACAAACAAAGCTTACACGCTTATATGTCTTACAGCGATCTTTATTATCAAACGCCGGGTGGCTTAACATTGGCACAGTATACTGCCAATCCAAAACAAGCAAGGCCGGGCACGGGTTCTCAACCCGGAGCGGTACAAAATAAAGCAGGGATCTATCAAAAAATTTTTCTCGCTGGCTTTAGCAATGAATATAAGTTTAATGAAAACTGGCAAAATACTACTTCCTTATATGGATCATATACCGATTTCACCAACCCGGGTATCAGGGTTTATGAATATAGGAAAGAACCGCATTTTGGAGGAAGGAGCGTTTTTGAATATAAAAAACAAATCGGCGGCACGAACCTGCAGCTGAACTTCGGGGCTGAAGCGCAAAAAGGCTTTTTTAATACAAGAGATTATGGCAATAAACTGGGCGTTGCCGATTCATTACAATCTGATGATAATTTAAATATGTGGCAATACATGGTCTTCGCACAGGTTGATGTGATTTTACCACATGGATGGATCATTACGGGTGGCGTAAGTCTGAATAAATCATCACTTCAGCTCATCCATCTTTCAGGCCGGCCCTCAACCACGCAGAAAAGAGTATTTGAAAATAAATTGCCTCCGCATATTGCCATCCTGAAAAAACTTAATAACGATGTATCGGTATATGGCAGCATCGCAAGGGGGTTTTCACCGCCAATCGTTTCAGAAATACTGCGTTCCGATGGACTATTCGGAACAAATCTCCAGCCCGAAGACGGCATAGATTACGAAATAGGTATCAAAGGCAGCGCGTTACACAACAGGCTTTTTTTTGATATCAGCGGATTTTTATTTGATCTGAAAAATACGATCGTGCAACGCATTGATACGAATGGAATATTTTATTATGTAAATGCCGGATCGACAAAACAAAATGGCATAGAGGCTTATGCTTCATACCAACTGGCCGATGATCCCCATCAATTTATTAATGCTGCAAAAGTATTTGTAAGCTATGCCTGGCATGATTTCCATTACGGCAGTTTTAAGCAGGTTAACACCGATTTCTCAAAAAATAAATTGCCCGGAGTAGCTCCGCAGGTGGTTGTAGCGGGCTTTGACATAGCATCAAAAAGTGGTTGTTATGTAAACATTACTTACAATTATACCGACCGGATAGCATTAAACGATGCCAACGCTGCTTATGCATCTTCCTATGATCTTTTAGGTGCAAGAGTGGGATACAGAAAAGATTTTAAGGGAAAGATCAGGGCAGAAATTTTTGCCGGAGCAGAAAATATATTTGACACAAAGTACAGCCTGGGCAACGACATTAATGCTGCGGCAGGACGTTACTATAACGCAGCCCCGGGTACAAATTATTATGCCGGAATAATATTCAATTTCAATAAAAAATAAATACCTGCCTTACGCTGTTCCCGACAGGTTAATTTTCTCCAAAAACAAAACCGGGAATTAGTTTTTGAATTTCAATTCATTTGCAACTACATTTGCCGGTGTAATTGGTTTCCATCATCCCGGTAATTACCGGGACGGAATTAAAAGGGAATCCGGTTAAATTCCGGAGCTATCCCCGTAGCTGTAAAGTGGCCCATCAGTCTTCCCGGAAGAAGGAAGAAGATTGAAGGGCAACTTCTCTCACACCACTGTCCCGCCTAAGGCGTGACGGGAAGGTAGAAGTTAACACTCAAGCCAGAAGACCTGCCAGTTAAATATTCATCGCTGAGCTTTCGGGTGAAAGGCATGCGGGATATAGTATCTGTTTTGTATCATATCCCTTTTTGCAAAGGCTATTTATAGCTGATGAATTAATTATTTATAGCAGTATTTATGATAGCGTAATGTTCCTCAGGCAAAAATTATATGGTAAAAAACGTTTCCGATCGAGGTCGGTATTCCCGGTGATGCTATTATTTTTTTTCCCATGTTCAATTCTTGCACAGGCTACAGACAGCAATAAAATAGTCCTAAAGAAGATAACAGTAACTGTACAAAAGAAGGCCAATTCATTTAAAAATACAATCCCCGCGCAAACATTAAACAACCAGCAACTCTTGCAGTTAAATGCGTATTCGATTGGGGACGCAGCCGGTTACTTTTCAGGGGTTTTAATAAAGGACTATGGAGGAATAGGCGGATTAAAAACAATATCTGTACGAAGCCTTGGCGCTACGAATACAGGAATTATTTATGATGGTATCCCGGTCTCAGATATACAATCCGGACAAATAGACCTTGGCCGGTTTTCAACAACATTTGTTCAATCAATCAGCATCAAGCAGGCAAACCCAACAGGCTGGCTTTTACCGGCACGGTCTTTTGCATCGTCATCAGTTCTTGCAATAACAACCCATACATTTAATCCAATTAATTTTTCATCGCGGAGATGGCAGGCTGGTATCAAAGCAGGATCGTTTGCATTATGGCAGCCATTTGCCGGCATATATTTTCCTGCCGGTAAAAACTCAGGTATCAGTGTTAACGCCGAATCGGTTTTTTCAAAAGGCAATTATCCTTTTTATATAGAAAATGGCAGTCTTTCTTCAAAAACTAAACGCACCAACTCCGAAATACAATCTTTACAGGGTGAAATAAATTATGCAAAACAATTTCGTGATAGCGCTGCTTTGCAGATAAAACTATGGGGATATGCTTCTAAAAGAGGGTTGCCGGGTGCAGTCATTTTTTTTAATGAAAGGTCGGTGCAGAAATTACGCAACGAAGATATTTTTATTCAGGGTAGTTACCGTAAAGAAGTTACCAAAACATTTGGTCTTCTTCTTTCCGCAAAATATTCCCACACATTTACAAGATACACGGATCCTGATTTTTTAAATAATGCTGGGGGGCTCGATAACAGGTATAAGCAAAAGGAAATTTATGGTAGCGCGGTCGTAAGTAAAAAAATAACACCCTATTTATCTGCGTCACTGGCATCGGATGCATCATCTTCAAAGCTTATTGCGAATTTGCCGGATTTCGCGACACCCTCGCGGCTGAGTCTCTGGAACAGTTTATCCGCTGAGTATTCTGCCGGCCCCTGGCAGCTTTCCGGTTCTGTCTTACATACGCATATCGCTGACAAAAAGATGTCGGCAATTGCTGCTACCAATAAAAACAAGCTTACTCCAACCATTGCCGTGAGTTTTAAAACTGATACAGCCAGTCCATATATGTTCCGGTTCTTTTACAAGGATGTGTTCAGAATGCCGACGTTTAATGATCTCTATTATAATTTTATGGGTAATAATAATTTACGCCCGGAATATTCCAGGCAATACAATCTCGGGATAGTCTATTCAAAAAATTTCACACAAAATTTCAGGCAGGTTAACCTGGGTGTTGATGCCTATTTTAATACAGTAAAGGATAAGATAATTGCAGTCCCCAATAAAAATCTTTTCGTATGGACCATGCTCAACGTAGGAAAAGTTCATGTGAAAGGGATCGACGTTACAACAGAAGCCAGCGGTAAATTTACGCAGGTATCAGCATGGTTTATCCGCATAGCCTATACTTACCAGCAGGCCATAGATGTAACGGACCCTTCCTCAGGTTACTATAAGGAAAGGATCGCCTACACGCCTGATAATTCAGGTTCTGCCATGGTAAATTTTACTTATAGTAACTGGAGCGGAGGATACAATATTTTGTTTTCCGGGGAAAGATATACGCCAGGTGGCAACGACCCTTTCAATCAATTACCGGGCTGGGTAACACAGGACTTTTTTATTTCGCGCCGGTTTACCAATAAATATTTTGTTACAGCTATAAAAGCTGAATTAAATAATGCAGCCAACAAATATTTTGACGTGGTAAGGTATTTCCCTATGCCTGGAAGGTCTTTTAAAATCGGGTTAACTATTCATAATTTATAAAAAACAACAATGAAAAAGATTACGTATTCTCTATTGGCCATTACGCTGCTTGCTTCACTGGTGTCCTGTAATAAAGATGATAAGCCGTTGCCGGTAGTGCCGAAAGTAACAGCAGGAGTATATGTTTTAAACGAGGGTTCTTTTAATGGGAATAACACCACACTCACTTATTATAATTTCAGCAACAACACGCCTACAACCGATTTCTATAACAATACAAACGGCAGTGGGCTGGGCGACACGGGCAATGATATGATCATTTATGGTAGTAAGTTGTACATCGTTATGAATGTGTCAAGCTATCTCGAAGTAGCCGATGCACTTACTGCTAAAAGCATCACGAAGATTGACTTTAAAAATCCCGCATCAGCGCCCCGTACGCCGCGATTTATTGTTGCTTATAAAAATAAGGTATTTGTATCATCATGGGATGGAACAGTTGCTGTGATTGATACTGCGGCACTAACCATTGACAAATTTATTACCGTTGGCGCCAATCCTGAACAGATGGTAGTTTCCGGGGACAACCTCTATGTAGCCAATTCAGGGGGCATTACGCCGGGGTATGATTCTACCGTTTCCATCATAAACCTGGCATCGCTTACTGAGACTTCGAAAATTACAGTGGGCACCAATCCAAACGCCCTGGCTGCCGATAACGCAGGTAATATTTATGTAGGATGTACAGGCGATTATGCTGCAATTTCAGCCAAATTAGTAAAAATAAATACAGTAGGGAATGTCGTAATAAAATCTGCCGACACTGCTGTTGGCAAAATTCGCTTTTTCGATGGTGTACTGTATGCTACCGGTGGTTACCTGGGCTCTGCAAATGTGCGCACCTTAAGTGTAACCGATTTCTCAGCGACCTCATCCAATTTTGTTTCAGATGGAACTACTGTATCATTGCCTTATGGCTTGAATATTGACGAGGCTACGGGCGATGTGTATGTGGGTGATTCGATAGACTATTCTTCCCCCGGTGAAGTTTTTTGTTTTGATAAAACAGGAAAAAAGAAATTTTCATTTTCTGTTGCACCAGGGCGCAATCCGAATACCATTGTGTTAGTACAGAAATAATTTTGTATAAAATGCATGCAATCTTTAAATAAAAATCTTCGTACGACTTACTTTGCTGCTACCTCTTTTTCCCTAATTTATACCGCAATTTAAATCCCGGGGATTAAAAGAATCCGGT
>JBDTLZ010000015.1:0-13380 GCA_039934515.1 Ginsengibacter sp. | reverse complement strand
ATTTAAGAATTTTATTAGTTCATCGGTAATTGCAGCAGGTTTTACTTCGTATGCCGGGTGAAAACGCTTCTTTCTTTTCCCAATAAACTGGTGGATATTAAAAATGCCGATGTTCTCAAAATCAGGAATATTGGGCCGGTTTTTAAAGAATGAGAAAGGCCGGGAGTTTCCTTTTGAAACATTAAGAAAAGCGAGATCTGCATTGAGCGCCAGGAGGTAATTGGCAAGCTCGTTGCACAGTTGCAAACCGATTCTTTTATTCCTGTAAGATCCGGCCACTTTAAAGTCTCCAATGTAATGTAACGGAAATACTTTGCCACCCACGTACACCTGTTGAAGTGAAACACAAAGCGAGCCGATTATTCTATGGTCATCCAGGGCAATAAAAACGCTGCTTTCGCCCCTCCTGCCGAGCAATTCAAAAAAGTTTGGGGTGCGGTCAATACGCAAGGCAATATCTCCAGTCATGCCCGAAGCGGCAGTTAACTCAATCAATTGTTCGTTATCCTCTTTTGTTGCCAGGCGGTATGTGATCACTGCTAATATATTAAAAACGTATGATAGCGGAAATTCAACCAACAGGCGCAGGCTTCCTTTTCGCTCCGGAATTTAAAAATTTTTTTTGCAAGGCTCGTTTTTTCATGAATTTTTGGTATCTGCATTTTAGCTTTCCACGATAGCTTTTTTACAGGTCCAGGCAATGCAGCTATTGGTCTCTCAATACAAATTGTATACTGTAAAGGGATCGTTCAACATCAACCCTACTACACACTCCATTTTTATAACTGTAATAATTATAATTTCCATCGGGAAGTGCAAGCCTGTATCTATTATTTTCTACTTTTTTAATATCCAGCAACTTTTGAAAATTGTCAGAATAAACCTGGTAAACAAACTCCGGAACAGTCGAATATAGCAGGAGCATATTATAGCGAATGGGGCCGCATTCAACTATTTTTGAGTTACCATTATCGGTTATCTTGTACGATTTCCCCGAGGCTATGGTTATTTTGTTGGCTTTATCTGTACCATTCTGTTTTTGGCGAAAAGACGAATACATCATTACGCCATTTTCATAAGCCGCCGCTTCTTCTGAATGATCTGAAAAAGAAAAAATGAATTTCGTTTTTACATCAGCAGTGAGGCTGAGGATCTTTTTTTGATCTTTGTTCAATTCCAGGAATATTATCGTACCGATCGTATCCCCGTTTCTCATTACATCATAAGTTAGCTTTCTATCCTGGGCGTTAACACTTCTTTCAAACAAGTTAATCATAAAAAACAGGAATAAGATATACATTGGCGCTTTAAAGATTTTTCCAGGAACCCGGGTATTCTTATTCATGATAGTCGTTTATAGAATAGGTTGATAAAGGAGTAAGCCCAATTGCGGTTTTAACCTGTTTAATTTGTGATTGTAATTGTTTCGCAGTTTTGGATGCACCATCCGGGCTCCATCCGGGCGCCTTAAATAAATATTGAAAGCGGTCTCTCATACTCTTCGACGTTTTGATGTCTTTCAATAATTTTTTCCATTCCTGAAATGCAATTACAAAAGGATTGAAAGATTTGACATCTTCTGTTAAACCATATTTTGGTGCCGAAATTTCTCCCTGGTACGTGCCAAATAGTCTATCCCAAAGAATAAGCGTGCCCGCATGATTTTTATCGAGGTATTCTACATTGCTTGAATGGTGAATCCTATGATGGGCGGGCGTGTTGAAGACTGCCTCCAACCATTTTGGCAGATTTTTAATTTTCTCCGTATGGAGCCAAAACTGGTAAAGGACACCCACTGTCTTCATAACTACAATCATATAAGGCGCAATCCCAATTAACGGCATCCACGCCCAGAACAAAAAGTTCCCGGTAATATCACTTGTCCACGGTACACGCATTCCTGAAGTAAACGTAAATTGTTTTGAGGAATGATGTACACTATGTGACGCCCATAAAAATCTTATTTGATGGCTAAGGCGGTGAAACCAATAGTAAGAAAAATCATCAGCAAAAAAACAGATCATCCAGGACCACCAATAAATACCGGGTAGGGTAAAAAGCCGGTATTGATAAATAAACGTATACAATAAAACAGCAATTCCATTTGTAACAGCAGCCAATGGCATACGCCCCAACACGAGCCCAAGGCTTGAAAACATTTCCCTGCCACCATGAACATGCTCCCTGCCGATGAGGGCATTTTCGACGCCTATTAATAAAAGAAGCGCCGGGGTTGCGTAAACAAGTATGGGATCAATATGCATCATAAATCGCTGTTTATTTTGTGCACAGATAATTTTTCCAGGATTTCCTGGCTCATCGAATGGAATTTTTCTTTATTTCGTCCGATCATAAATTTCTTTTTCGCAAAGCTTCCCAGGAGCGCTCCAACGCACGCTCCGCCAAGGGCACCAAGAATTCCTCCACCCGCGGCTTTTTCCCCTGCAGTCAATGCAAACGTGTTGAGCAAAGGACCGAAGAGCGTATTTTCATCAACTTTTGGGTCATCACCCGATACCAAACCGGCAATAACCCCAACTGCTAAGCCTACTAAGGCGCCATGCCAGGCGCCGCGCAGTACTGCACCTTTCCTTTTAAGCTCAATGTTTTCCAACTTGTCATAAGAGTAACTTGTTAGCTGATCGTCAATATTGACCGAACCAAAAGGAACAGCCGATGGGGAAGCATATAAATTCGAATCTGAAAAGCTGGCCAGGTAGCCGGTCTTGTGTTTTGATCCATCTGCCACGAGGGCCACTTTATAGATCCTGCGTTTTAACTCGATGCTATCGGGAGTATATATCGTTTGCGCTACTGAGGTTATCGCCGTGCTCAGCCCTAACAGGCAGCAGAAAAAGCAATAAATTACTTTTTTCATAACTATGGTTAAATGGTGAAAAATCTTCCTGATTTCAAACCTACAATTATGAAAAGCCGGTTGCTAATTGGTTTTTGAGCATGTTTCTTCCTGGTTAGTATATTCTATGTTTTAAGAAATAGGCATTCACATTCCGGATAATTTTTTAATAAAAATTTGGCAATTCCCATTTTTTTTTGCATCTTTTACTAAACCAATCTGTATTTCAGGTGAGGTTTACTAAAACTAATATATGGAAGCAACAGGTGCTCAACTGGTATTTTTTAACCACATAAAAGGGTTGTTGCCTCCACATATTTCATTTGTAGATGAAGTAGCGCAGGTCTTGAACATCAGCAACGATAGCGCGTATCGCAGGATAAGGGGGGAAAAGCCGATCACCTTAGAAGAAATTAAAAAGCTTTGCATTAAGTTTAAAATTTCCCTCGACCAGTTATTACACCTCAATACTGATTCCTTTCTTTTCACAGGGCAGCTCACAAACAACACAAATTTTAATTTCGAAAATTGGCTGCAGGCATGCCTGCGGGTTCTACAGACCATTAAAAGCTATCACCCAAACCACATGTCGTACCTGGCTAAAGAAGTACCTTTCTTTTATTACTTCCTCATTCCGGAAATAGCGGCATTCAAATGTTTTTTCTTCATGAAGTCAATTTTATTTTATGAAGACTGGAAGCATGTAAAATTTTCGGTTAAAGATGATTATAGTAAATACCACGAAATATGGAGAACAATAAGTAACACATTTGCAACCATCCCCGGTACCGAAATATGGAGTATAGAAAATATAACCAGTACTATACACCAGATTGAATTCTACAGGGTAACCGGGGCATTAAAAAGTGATGAAGATGCATTGTGTATGCTGGAAAAATTGACGGAGCTCATAAACCATATTGAAAGCCAGGCTGAATACGGAGTCAAATTACATTACGGGCAAAAGCCGTCCGGCGATAATAAAGCGACCTATAAAATGTACATTAATGAATTGATCATGGGAGATAATATGCAGCTCGTTCAGCTGGGAGATAAGCAGCTTACTTATATTAACCATACGGTTATTAATTTCATGATGACGGCCGATGAAACATTTAATGCCTATGTCAAAAAAACTATGGAAGTAATTACACAGAAATCGACGCCAATAAGCGAAGTAAATGAAAAAGAACGCTTAATGTTTTTTAACAGGCTCAGGGCAAAAGTGAACGCGGCAAAACTTCTTATAATTGTTTAACAAGTCAATTATTTTGTATGGTTATTTTAATCTTTTTTACCATTCATTGGTATTTTTCTTTTTTCCTTCAATCGTTTTTTCACCACCGTTATGCTGCGCACAGGCATTTTGAAATGTCCAAAACATCGGAGCGTTTTTTTTACGTCTGCTGCTTTTTGATTCATGGCTCTTCATACATAAGCCCAAATGCATTTGGCATCATGCACAGGCTGCACCACATGCACACAGATACCGAAGAAGACCCCCATTCCCCTGCCTACCATCCTGGCTTTTTTGGAACATTGTGGCAAACAAGGAACAGCTACTTCAACATTTTTTGTGGTAAGACTAAAATTGATGATAAATTGAGAAAAGACCTTCCCCAGTGGGTTTCATTTGAAAAAGTAGCCCATAACTGGATTACCAGGGTTGCCTGGTTCCTGGTGTATGCCACCTTCTATATTGACTTTGCCACAGGGTGGTGGATGTATTGTCTTCTACCAATAACTACTGCTTTATGCACATTCCAGGGAACCATGATAAACTGGTGGGCTCATAAATTTGGTTATGTAAACTACCCCATGAAGAATGCTTCTAAAAACATTCTTTTTGTTGATCTTTTATTTATAGGAGACGCCTATCATAACAACCATCATAAGTTTCCCGGAAGAACGAAGAACTCACACCGCTGGTTTGAGATAGATCCAATCTACAGGATTACCTGCCTGTTTCAAAAATTGCACATCATCCGATGGAAGCGAAATAATTATGTTGAAGGTATCTAAATGCACGCCACGAACCGCTAAAAACCAGGTTTCATGGTGGAAAAGATCAGTTGAGTCTTTCACCACATTTACCGGATATTCCTGCGCTATACAATAATACTGCAAATTTTTAATCTTAATTTGCACCCTGATGAGCAAAAAGATCCACCTCGTTGAATGCCCCCGTGACGCCATGCAGGGATGGAAAAATTTCATTCCCACTCAAAAAAAAATTGACTATATCAACCAGTTGTTGAAGGTTGGTTTTCATACCCTTGATTTTGGAAGCTTTGTATCACCCAAAGCAATTCCACAAATGGCTGATACAAAAGAAGTCATTAACGGTATATCATTGGTCAATACCAATACTAAATTATTGGCCATTGTTGCGAATGTGCGGGGCGCCATGGAGGCGTCAGTTTATGATGCCATTACCTACCTGGGATTTCCTTTTTCAATTTCACCGGACTTTCAAATGAGAAACACCAACAGCACCATAGAACAGTCACTCATTCATGTGAAAGAAATAAAAAATATCTGCGATAATAATAAAAAAGAGCCGGTAATTTATATTTCAATGGCCTTCGGAAATCCTTACGGGGATTTATATAGTGAGGACCTTGTTATGGAATGGATCAATAAACTTGTAGGAGAGGGGATAGGCATTATTTCTTTGGCAGACACAGTGGGGCTGGCAGAGCCATCGCAGGTAACCTCATTAACAGGGAAAGTTATTGCTGCATTTCCCCAAATAGAAACTGGTGTTCACCTGCATTCATCCAGTGCTAACTGGCAACAAAAATGTGCCGCGGCTTTGAATGAGGGTTGTTTGCGTTTTGATGGCGCCCTGAAAGGAATTGGAGGTTGCCCGATGGCCAACGATGTACTGGTAGGTAATATGGATTCTGCGTTAATGATTCCCTGGCTTAAAGAGCTTGGCTACCTGCAGGAAATTGATGATGCGGCTCTTTCAGAAAGTACCAGGCTCACATCAGAAATTTTTGTTTGAAAAATATCAATGCCTTCTCAAATAATTAAAAATGGAATTGCTTTTACCATTCCACGTAACTCCTTCAACCAATAAAATTGCTTACACAGATAAGGTATTTTTTATAGGCTCATGCTTTAGCGAAAAAATCGCAGGGAAAATGAAAGGCCTGAAGTTTAACGTACTTCAAAATCCCAATGGAATTTTATATGATCCTCTAAGCATAAGCGCTGCGCTGGTATCTTATATCGAAAACAGGCAGTTTGCAGAGAGTGATCTTTTTTCGTTGGACGGTTTGTGGCATAGCTGGCAACATCACTCAGCTTTTTCCGGTATGGATAAAGAACCCGTTTGGATAAACATTAACCAGGCGCGGGCTGAAGCGTACCGGTTTTTAGCAACAGCCTCATGGCTCATTATCACGCCGGGCACCTCTTATAATTACAGCCTTAAAAAAACAGGTGAGCCCGTTGCCAATTGCCATAAAGCGCCACAGGAGCTTTTTGAAAAAAAGTTACTACCTGTTGAAGAAATTATCAGGCATCTTTCAAACGCATTATTGAAAGCGAAGGCTCTCAATCCACAGCTTAGCATTATTTTTACCATCAGCCCGGTAAGACATACCAGGGACGGCGTCGTGGAAAATAACCGGAGTAAAGCACGGCTTATTGAAGCAGTACATTATTTAAAAGAAAATATAGAAGGCATATTCTATTTCCCCGCTTATGAATTGGTAATTGATGTACTGCGGGATTACCGTTTTTACAAAAGTGACCTGGTGCACCCGTCTGGTACTGCCATAGAATTTGTATTTGAAACTTTTTGCAAAACATTTATTGATGAGCAGGGTAAAAAATTATTACAGGAAATAGAAGTGATGGCTTCGGCAATGAATCATAAGCCATTTCAAAAGGAGAGTGCCGCACATAAAAAATTTATGCAGGCCCAGCTTCAGAAGGTGGAGAAAATAAAGTCCCGGTTCCCTTTGCTGGATTTTTCAATTGAAGAAAAATATTTTTCCGGATTTTAGTTACTGGCTACCGGTAACTAACGGCATCCATCTTAACCCAGGCTAATTATTTCTTCGTGAAACTTTATCCCGAGTGCTTCCAGTTCGTTTAGAACCGGGTTATAAATTTCAGGTAGTACGGGAATATGCAGACCGGTTACTTTTATTTTATTTTGCAAAATCAACTTAGCGGCTATTCCTAACGGTAACCCGACCGTTTTCGCCATGGCTGTTTTCCTTTGATCTTCGCCCATCACAACAAGGCTGCTTTTCACCTCTTTACTTTGGCCATTTATTTCATACCCGATCTCGTGAAGCATCACAATCATATCTTTATCATGTGGCAGCATCGCAAGCTTCTTTTCTAAAATCTTTTGCAGCAGTAAGGCTGAAGATTTTATTTGGGTATCAACAGGAACATCACTTTGTAAACCCAGGTAGTTTATTTGCGCTGAATATTCTTCCTCTTCAGCAGATGAATTAAAAAGGATATCTATGGCTTTATTCTTTTGCAGATACCAATCCCTGTATGTTTTGTAACCTTTTATTTCCGCATCGTCATTTAAATCCGTGAGGCCCATATTTACTATCCTGTTCCATCCACGGCAAAATGAGGGATATCGCAAAGTAGTGCGAATAAAGGTGCCAATTTCATGGAGCCCGTACGTATCTATATAAGATAGTGAGTCACGGTTAGGATACCAGGCCAGGGGGAAAAGGCCGGGAATGTCAACCTCGTTACAATCCCCGAATACTTTTGTGTAAGGTATTTCCACCGTGCTGCCATTGCTCCTGTAAATTGCTCCTGATGATCCGGCCATCACGATATTGGCAGGATTCCAGGTAATTTTATAATGCCAGGGATTGTCATCGCTGCCGGGTGAAACGAGTCCTCCGCAATGCGATTTAAAAGAACTGATTTTTCCACCCTCATTTTTTATTTGGTTGATGATCTTCATGGCGCTCATGTGGTCAATACCCGGGTCGAGCCCCATTTCACCGAGGAATAACAATCCCTTTTGTTCAATTTGCTTCGCAAGCCCTTTTATCTTTTCATCGATATAGGATGCCGTTAACAGGTGCTTTGAAAAATCCAGGCAGTCATTCGCAACAAGAAAATGTAAATGAGGAGGCAACATGGAAATCACCAGGTCGGCCTCCTGTATGAGGCTCTTCCTGGTTATTGCTTCAGGCACGTCTATTGAAATCGCTTCCGCATTTTTACAACCTGCAATTTTTGATTGTGCCAATGCAAGGTTGGCATCGCAAAGGATCAACCTCCAGTCATACTGTTCACATACTGTACACAAATAATCTATAAGAGATGTTGCAGACTTGCCTGCTCCAAAGACCAATATTTTTTTCATCAACTATTTTTTTATTGAACGTATCCCTTGCCCCCAACAGGTTTTACCTGTATTATAGGTATTGACCTCACAACTGCCTGTTATGAACCGCAGGCTTCAAAAAGCACGGTAACATTTCCATCAAATATTTCAACTTTTAATTTTTAACTTATTTGAAAACCGCTCCGGTTGCAACCCCTTGATGATTTCCCACGTCCGTATTAAATAAAACTTGTGTTGAAGTATTTTTTGGAATAGCAAAGGAAAGAAAATTATAGAGGGAAATTATAGAAATTTGCCCGCTTTTTCTTTTCCACACTTATGGTGAAATATGGTGAAAAAAAACAGATATTTTATGGCATTATATAAGGAAAAGCCCTCTTTAAAAAGTATATTTGCAGCTACTTAAAATTTATGGATACAACCGACGAACAATTGCCTCAAAATGGCCCCGAAAGAGGAAGGATTATTCCTGTAAATATCGAAGAACAAATGAAATCAGCATACATCGATTATTCGATGAGCGTGATTGTTGGGCGTGCGTTACCCGATGCGCGGGATGGCCTTAAACCAGTTCATCGCCGGATATTATACGGAATGTATGAAATGGCCAATTTTTATAACCGCCCCTATAAAAAATCTGCACGTATTGTCGGTGATGTGATGGGTAAATACCATCCTCATGGTGACAAAGCCATTTATGATACCATGGTGAGGATGGCCCAGGACTGGAGCATGCGGTACACACTCGTAGACGGACAGGGAAATTTTGGAAGCCAGGATGGTGATAGCCCGGCAGCAATGCGGTATACCGAGGTGAGGCTGGAACGTATTGCTGAAACAATGCTTGACGATATTGAAAAAGACACGATTGATTTCCAGCTTAATTATGATGATACTACAAAGGAGCCATCGGTGCTTCCGACGCGCATTCCTCAATTGCTTATAAACGGATCAAGCGGTATCGCTGTCGGTATGGCCACCAATATGCTTCCGCACAATCTTGGCGAAGTAATTGATGCCTGCACGGCTTATATTAATGATAAAGAAATTTCCATTGACGAACTGATAAAGTTTGTAAAGGCACCTGATTTTCCTACGGGTGGTATCATCCATGGTTACGAAGGCGTGAAAGCTGCTATGCATACTGGCCGTGGCAGGGTTGTACTTAGGGGAAAGGTGACGGTAGAAACCACAAAGAACGGCAAAGAAAAAATAATTATTACGGAAGTCCCTTACCAGGTAAATCGTGATATGCTCACCGAAAAGATTGGCCATCTTATTAATGATAAAGTGATTGAAGGGGTTTCAGATGTAAATAATGAAAGTAATAATAAAGAAGGCACCCGTATTGTTGTTGAACTGAAAAAAGATGTAATTGCCCAGGTTGTTATTAACCAGCTATACAAACACAGTGAGCTGCAAACATCTTTCGGTATCAACAATGTTGCACTTATTAAAGGCAGGCCGAAGGTTTTAAATATCAAGGATCTTATCAGGGAATTTATAGATTTCCGCCATGAGGTTATTGTAAGGCGAACAAAGTTTGAATTAAAGAAAGCTGAAGAAAGGGCGCATATATTGGAAGGTTACCTTATTGCTCTTGATCATCTTGATGAAGTAATAACGCTGATAAGAAATTCGTCTACACCAGAAGTTGCCAAAGATGGGTTGATTGTCAATTTCGTGATGAGCGAGATCCAGGCTAAAGCAGTATTGGAACTCAGGTTACAACGCCTTACCGGGATGGAGCGCGATAAGATTAAAGATGAGCATGCAGAAATTATGGCTTTGATTGCGCGCCTCAAAGAAATTCTTGCAAATGAAGCGCTTCGGTTCCAGATCATCAGGGACGAGTTGGAAGAGATCAAACAAAAATTTGCAGATGAGCGTAAGACTGAGATCACCTACCTCGCCGATGAAATGAGGATGGAAGATCTTATCGAGGAAGAAGATGTGGTGGTTACGATCTCACACCTGGGGTATATCAAAAGAACTTCAGCAACCGAATACCGGCAGCAGCGCAGGGGCGGGAGGGGAGCCAAAGGAAGCAGCACCCGTGATGAAGATTATATAGAGCATCTTTTTGTTGCCTCCACCCACCATACACTATTATTCTTTACAGAAAACGGGCGATGTTTCTGGCTCAAAGTTTATGAAATCACAGAAGGCGATAAGCAGAGCAAGGGACGGGCACTGCAAAACCTAATGCAAATACCCGCTGATGATAAAGTACGAGCCGTGATTGATATTAAAGATCTGCAGGATGAGGAATACATCAATAATAATTATATTGTGTTGTGTACGCGGAAAGGTATTATTAAAAAAACAAGCGTTTCCGATTTTTCAAGGCCACGGCAAAACGGTATAATTGCTATTTCAGTGAACGAGGGAGACCAGTTACTGGATGCCTGCCTTACTGATGGAAAAAAAGAAATTATGATGGCGATTAAAAGCGGTAACGCCATCCGTTTTCCGGAAGAAAAAGTACGGCCTACGGGCAGGGGAGCGATCGGGGTTTATGGTATTTCTGTAGACAAACCCGATGATGAAGTTGTTGGTATGATTTGTGTAAATAGTGATGATCCTGATGTAAGTGTACTGGTGGTAAGCGCCAAAGGCTTTGGAAAAAGAACAGCCGTGGGAGAATACCGCATTACCAATCGTGGCGGTAAGGGTGTGAAAACGATTAATGTTACTGAAAAAACGGGCTCCCTGATCGGGCTCTTGAATGTGAATGAGAAGGAAGACCTGATGATAACCTGTAAATCGGGGGTAACGATTCGCACTTCAATAGCGAATATAAGAGAAGCGGGACGTGCCACCCAGGGCGTAAAACTTATTCGCCTTGATGAAGGAGATGAGATAGCCGCCATTACAAAATTGAGCGAGCACGATGAAGAAGAAATCACCGACGATGCTGTCATCCCTAATCCTGATTCCCTGTTGAACGATTCCGATCCTGCTTCTGATGAAACTTCAATTGAACCTGTTAATTAGTTTTAAATCAATAAATAAATGAAAATGAGAAGACTATTATTTACGGTATTATTCACCTGCTTTATAACAATGATCTTTGCACAGGATCTTAAAAAAGCAAAATCGTATGTGGATGCCAAGCAACTCGATAAAGCAAAAACCGAAATTGATGCGTATGTTGCAAAATCACCCAATGACGAAGAAGGGAACTATATAAAGGCCAAAGTTTACGAACAAATCGCGGCAAGCGAACAGTTTAAATCCCTGGTAACCGGTGATGCAAGGCAGGAAGCTTTCGATGCATTTAAAAAAGCAATGGCAGATTCTACAAATCCCAAAGTTACGTTGCTTGCGTTAAAGGATCAATATTCACCTGTTTTCAATTTATATACCGGCTATTATGAAGCTGCCGCAGCGGCTTTTAATGCCGCGGCACCGGCGGGAGACAAAGCAGGTTTTGGAAACGCGATGGATCTGTTTATAAAAGCGAACAATGTAGGGCAATACATTGCCATGAAAAAATGGTCAAAAATACCCGAGGTTGATACCACCCTTGTTTTAAACATCGGAAAGGCAGCCTTGAATGCAGGCAAGCTCGATTCAGCCCAGGCTTATTTTATAAAGATCGCCAATGCGGATATTAACGGAACAAAAGATGGGGGCGCTGCAAATACAGCTTTTGAACTTCCTTACCAATGGCTGACCTTGCATTATAAGGAAGCGAAAGATGAAGCCAACATGATGAAGTATGCGAACCTTGGAAAAAAGCTTTTTCCAAATGAAGATTATTTTGACCTTGTGTTAATTGATTATTACCGTGATAAAAAAGACAACCCGGCGTTATTTGCAAAATATGATGAATTGGTAGGAAAGCGCCCGGACAGCCTGATGTATCACTTCAATTACGCCAACGATATTTTCGGTTACATCTACAATGGCGATGCCGGGGTAGCTGTTAATAATAAAGACGCGTTAATGGTAACATTGGGAGACCAGATCGAAAAAGCTCATTCAATAAACCCTGAAAATGTCGTTACCAACTGGCTGTATGCACAGTATTTTTATAACAAAGGTATCGATTCAAGGGACGAGGCTTTAAAGATCAAGGGCCCGAAACCGGAAGATGTAAAGAAGAAAGCAGATTTGAATGCCACAGCAAAAGATAATTTTACGAAAGCTGTTCCTTACGCAGATAAGGCTTTAACCAGCCTGGAAGGCAGCTCTAAGAAGGCTGACAAATCAAGATATAAATCAATTGTGGACCTGATGCAGAAAATTTATCAAAGCATGAATCAGAATGATAAAGTAAAGTTGTACCAGGATAAGTATGATGCCGCAGATGCTAAGTTTGTAAATTAATTGGACAAAAAATACACGTGAGAAATGGCCCGGAGAACGATCTCCGGGTTTTTTTTATGTCATCAAAAATGAAATGGCCACAGAATTTTACTACTTACCTTTCGCCGGATGCCGGGTAGGGGGGCACTATAAAGGAAATTATTAATTTTTTTTAACGTCACATAATAAAAATAACTGTTATGGCGTTAACTAATTATTGCTTGCCTTATGAACAAGCGCCTATATAAAAGCCTCCATACAAATTGGGAGGTTTTTTTATTTTATAGAGGTCAGTTTTCATGGGTGCATTCCAATTTGTCGCTCTTGCCTCTAACCCCTAAAGGGGAACAACTCTTCTTAATATTGAGCGTTATTAGCTATTGGATAAATTTAACGATTTGAGTGTTGCGACAAGTTGGATTGCACCCGTTTTCATGATGATATGACATAATAAAAATTAATTCTCTTACGTTATCTAATTGCTGCTTGCGTTATGAACAAGCACTTTAATAAAAGCCTCCAAACAAAATAGGAGGTTTTTTTATTTTGGTGAAGGGGAGTAGCCTGAGCCGGATGAGAAATAAAAGATGGAAAAAGAAATTGCCGGGTTTTTTGGCAATTTCCTTAACCTGGTAATGTGGTAACTTAATCATATAAACTCCGGGCGCTATTTACGAGAATTTTATTTATAACAACTGTATTGGCAGTGGCTGGCTCTTTGCAGTAGTTGACCGAATAAGTACTTTCAATTTTTATTGCAATGAATGGTTCCTGGTAAAGATGGTTTGAAAAGGAATGGAGGGCTCTTTGCGGTGGCTGCCGAAGTAAGTAAGTCAACCGCATTCATAATACATTTTCGTGC
>JBDTLZ010000014.1:0-3633 GCA_039934515.1 Ginsengibacter sp. | reverse complement strand
CCGGCAGGTGATTCACTGGCGCATGTAAGGGCAGCAGAAACTGCTTGCAACTGTACAATACTGGGTATCCGGCCCCCAATTTTATTAGGGATGGGTGATGCGGCATTGACCAACCGTTCCGCGCTGTCTGTTCTCCGATCCCGGATTGATAGCGTTCTCAGAATAACACGACCTGATATTGTGATTACCTGGGGGCCTGATGGCGGCTCCGGCCATCCCGATCACCGTATGGTAGGCAATGTGGTTACTGAAATATTTCAGTCTGGTCAGACCGAAAAGTTCGGTAAATTGTATTACACCGGTATCCCCACCGAAAACTGGAACAATCCGCCAGTGTATAAAACTGACCTTGGCAGGGAGGTACAGGAAACTTATAAAACAGTTAAAAAAGAATTTCTGACCACACGAATAAAATGTGAAAAGGAAGAAATAGAAAGGGCAATCAATGCAATGTATTGTTATAAATCCCAATACACGACAGAGGAAATGGCTGATAATAAGTTATGGACATTATATATGAACAGGGATACCGTTTACCTGCGGCCTTTCCGCTTTCAGGATAAAATATCTTATTCAATTTTTGAATAGCAATGCCCCTCATCTTAACTGATAGTTTTAAAATGATGCAGGTGTCTTGTAGTTAATCATTCATTCCGGATGGGATTTAGCCCACCGTTGTTTTTCTGAGTTCCACGCATGGAGGTCATTACATTGTTTTGAGAGGGTGAAAGGTCGCAAACAGGTCAAAATACAAAATCATCATCCTCGCAAAAAATACAAAGAGTTGAGGGTGTAGCCCATTTTGCGTTTAACCGGGCAATAATTAGGTGCTGTTGTTTAGTTTCATTTTTTTTGTTCCGGTTTGTCTACTTGAGACTTTATTTTAACAAATGGCTGATACCTTGATTGCAGAATGTCATAAATATTCTTTACCTGTTCGCCAGATAGTATCAGCTATCTAAAGGCCTGAAGCTAGTGTGCCAATTAAAGACCTTTGCGCGAAATAGGAATTAGCGATGCTACGTTTTATAACTGGAAAGCCAAATATGCAGGGATGGAAGCCAGCGGTGTAAAGCCCCCAAAAAGATCTTGAGGCTGAAAACACCCAACTTAAAAGCATGTATGCAAAGACCTGTATAGAAATCCGTGCATTGAAAAATCTTGTTGGAAAAAAGCGATGAAGGAAACATCAAGAAGCATTCTTGGGTGCATTCCAATTTGTCGCTCTTGCCCCCTGACCCCTGAAGGGGAACAACTCTTCTTATTACTGAGCGTTATTAGCTATAGGATAAATTTAATGATTTGAGTGTTGCGACAAGTTGAAATGCACCCGCATTCTTTACGATAAAGATTATACAGGTAACTTTACTATTGCACCGTATGAACCGAAGTTTGCAGAAATAAAATAAACGAAAGAGTATGATCAGGAGTTTTTTTTACGGGGCCATGCTGCTCTTGTGTTCAACCGGCATTGGCAATGCGCAGACAAAAGCTCCGGCTCCTTTCGGTCCTGTTCCATCTGAAAACCAGGTGAGATGGCAGGAAATGGAGTATTACGCTTTTGTTCATTTTTCTCTAAATACGTATACAGATCAATCGTGGGGGTATGGAAATGAAGACGTCAACCTGTTTAATCCAAAAGATTTGGATTGTCATCAGTGGGCGCGTATTTGCAAAGAAGCAGGAATGACAGGCATCATCATTACAGCAAAGCACCATTGTGGTTTTTGCCTTTGGCCGTCCCAATACACTGATTATTCTGTAAAAAATGCTCCGTGGAAAAATGGCAAAGGCGATGTGGTTCGCGAATTGGCAGATGCCTGCAAAGAATATGGCCTTAAGTTAGGGATCTACCTGTCGCCGTGGGACAGAAACAGCGCAGTTTATGGAAAACCAGAATACATCACTTATTTCAGGAATCAACTGAAAGAACTGCTTACAAACTATGGCGACATTTTTGAAATATGGTTCGATGGAGCCAATGGTGGTTCGGGATATTATGGCGGCGCCAACGAAACCCGCAAAATAGACCGTAAAACTTATTATGATTGGAAGAATACCTATAAACTCGTCCGGGTGTTGCAACCTAACATCGTAATCTGGAATGACGGCGGAGAACGGGCAGACCTCCGCTGGGTTGGAACTGAAGGAGGCTCAGTAGGAGCAACAAACTGGAGCTTGCTGGACAGTACAGGCGACGTACCATACGATATGTTGCATTACGGACTGGAACACGGGAATGCGTGGGTACCTGCAGAAGTAAATACTTCCATCCGGCCTGAATGGTTTTATCATCCAGGTGAAGACAGCCGCGTAAAAACATTGCCAACGTTGATGGAAAACTATTACAATTCCATCGGGCACAATGCCACTTTGCTGCTCAATTTCCCGATCATGCCCAATGGTTTGATCAATGGAAAAGATGAAAAAGTTGCATTGGAATTTGGCAAAGCAATTAAGGAAGCATTTGCCGTAAACCTTGCCCAAAATAAAAAGTGTACCGCTACTAATGTTCGGGACAATAACAAAAATTTTAGTGCTGATAAAGCTGTTGATAATAATAAAGAAACATATTGGGCTACCAACGAAAATGTAAAAACGGCTTCGTTGACCATCGATTTAGGCAAACCAACCACATTCAACTGTTTTCTTGTGCAGGAATATATCCGTTTGGGACAAAGAGTAAAAACCTTTACGTTGGATGCTTTGGTTGATGGCAATTGGAAAGAAGTAGCAAAAGGAACTACCATTGGCTATAAGTGCATCCTGCGTTTCCCAGGTGTAAAAGCGGCCCAGGTTCGTTTGAATATTACTGATTCAAAAAGTTGCCTGGTCATTTCCAATATCGGTATTTATGCTGCACCCCAAATTCTTACCGCCCCTTCCATTATCCGTAATCAATCCGGGGAAATACTCATTACGCCTGCTGATGCAGAATCGGAGATTCATTATACATTGGATGGAAGCTTACCAACCCCGAAATCGGAAAAATATACCAACCCATTTCCAACAGAAAGAAAACCGAAGGTGAGGGCAATTTCTTACGATGCCACTACGGGTAAAAGCAGCCCTGAAAACCAGGATGAATTTGACATGCCCCGGAGAGATTGGAAAATTGTTGGAACAGGTGATGAAAAGGCCTGCGCGATTTTAGACGGAGATCCATCTACTACCTGGCATCAAGGCAAGGATAAAAAAATGCCCATTGATCTGGTAATTGATTTGGGGAAAGAAGAAAATCTATCTGGATTCAGGTATTTACCGGACCAGGGCTTGTGGAATCCTGGCATCATTACCAGTTATCAATTTTATATTTCGCAGGATAATAAAGATTGGAAACTGGTGAATGAGGGAGAGTTCTCCAATATAAAAAATAACCCGGTATGGCAAATCAAAAAATTTTCGGCTCAGCGTACCCGCTATATAAGGCTCAGGGCCTTAAAAAATACGGACGGAAACGACAACACAGGATATGCTGAGGTAGATGTGATTACAGAATGATTAAAAATTTCGGGAATGATTAAAACAATAGTGTATCCAGCCTTTGTATTTTAAATAGGGCTTGCTCAACAACTCGGCGAAGTTGATTTTCGCAAATTATGAAATAGAAACATTTCACCAGGCAACCTGAAT
>JBDTLZ010000013.1:0-8856 GCA_039934515.1 Ginsengibacter sp. | reverse complement strand
ATGACCGGTAATATGTGAGGCATACTTTTCGGTAGATATTTTTAATTTATTAATAACCTTTAACTATTATTTCTCTGGCGTAATTTAATCTCTAATTATCTTATACATTTTATATGCTACAATCGGTTTTACAAGCGTACGGTCTAAAAAATGATTCTTTAGAAGTAAGAGCTTTTGGAAGTGGGCTCATCAACAATACGTGGCTGGTGAAAACCAATGATGATGATTTTATCCTGCAACGTATTAATACAGCTATTTTTAAAGAGCCTTTACATATTGCGCAGAACATAGAAATGATTTCGGCATATTTTTCGAAAAATTACCCGGAATATCTTTTTGTTGTTCCTGTGAAAACAGTTGCCGGCGATGAATTTTTTTATGACATACGGGAAGGTTATTTCAGGATGTTTCCCTTTGTACCCGGTAGCCATACCATGGATGTAGTTCAATCAGATGTTCAGGCCTATGAAGCCGCCCGCCAATTTGGAAAATTTACGCGCCTTTTGTCTGGTTTTGATCTTTCAACTTTAAAAATAACCATTCCCGATTTTCATAACCTCACACTACGGTACCAGCAATTTCAACAGGCATTAACCCACGGGAATGCAGAACGCATAAAAGAATCGGCCCGAGCTATCAGTGAAATAAAAGAAAATGTTCACATTGCGGAAGAATTTGAAAAGATAAAAAAGAACCCGGATTTTAAACTGCGGGTGATCCATCATGACACAAAAATCAGTAATATATTATTTGACGATAATAATAGGGGGTTGTGTGTTATTGACCTTGATACAGTGATGCCGGGGTATTTTATCAGTGATCTTGGTGACATGCTTCGCACCTATCTGTCACCCGTGAGCGAGGAAGAGAAAGATTATTCTAAGATTGAGATACGGGATGAGTTTTTTAGATCGATTATCAGGGGGTATGCGGGAGAAATGAAGGATGAGTTATCAGGGACAGAAAAAAAATATTTTGTTTATGCAGGTAAATTTATGATCTATATGCAGGCCCTGCGCTTTCTAACAGATTACCTGAATAATGATGTCTACTATGGCTCTGCTTATACAGGTCATAATTTTATAAGAGCCAATAACCAACTGGTTTTACTGGCAAAGCTAGGCGAAAAAGAAAGTTTGTTCAGTCATATTACATTATAGCGAATGGTTTAACCCGGTAATCATTTTTGTTGAAGAATTAGTCACAGCACCCGCCAAAAGCACCTATTATCATATTAAATTAGATAAAAGAGGTCATTTTACGCAAACGTTTGATTTAGTAAATGCAGAAGCTAATGGAAAACATTCATTATTTTTCCATTCTAAACAATTTGTATGCAACAACCCACAACAGGTACCGATAACCGCTATGCAATTTTTATAATCGGGGCCCTGTTTTTCATTTTTGGATTCATTACCTGGCTTAACGGCATACTCATACCTTTTTTAAAATTAGCCTGCCAGTTAAAAAGCGATATTGAAGCTTTTTTCGTAACCTCTGCCTTTTATATGGCTTATTTTTTCCTGGCAATTCCCTCGTCTTATATTCTCAAAAAAACAGGATTCAAAAACGGGATGGCCCTGGGACTATTTGTGATGGCTATCGGTTCTGTTATATTCATTCCCGCAGCCAATACCAGGAATTTCTCTTTTTTTCTTATAGGCCTTTTCGTGCAGGGAGCGGGGTTGGCTTTACTGCAAACAGCTTCAAATCCGTATATAAGCATTCTTGGGCCTATAAACAGCGCGGCTAAACGAATAAGCATAATGGGTATTTGTAATAAGACCGCCGGTATCCTGAGTCCTATTATTTTGGGCGCCCTTGTTTTAAAAGGTGCAACGGCCACAGAAACAAAGATTAGAGAAGCAACCGATATGGTACAAAAAAATATTTGGTTGGATGAACTGGCATCAAGAGTGATCGCGCCCTATGTTGTAATGACGATTGTTTTGGCGCTGGTGGCCTTCCTGATAGTAAAGTCCAAACTTCCTGAGATAAGAGAGCCCGAAGAAAGCGATGAAAGTATTCTTGCTGCAACAAAATCCAGCCCTTTGCAGTTTCCTCATTTAGTGCTGGGGGTATTGTGTATTTTTTTATATGTTGGCGCAGAAGTTATGGCTGGTGATGCGATCGGTACTTATGGTAAAGCACTGGGGATGCCACTTGATGAAACAAAATTTTTTACAACATTTACCCTGTGTGCGATGCTGGCTGGATATATTGTAGGAATCTTTACTATTCCAAAGATTCTTTCGCAACAAAAAGCCCTTACCATTTCAGCTATATTGGGTATGATATTTACAGTATGTGTATTTGCAACGAGTGGTTATGTAGCCATAACTTTTATTGCACTTCTCGGTCTGGCAAATGCATTGATGTGGCCATCAATTTTTCCATTAGCAATCGACGGACTGGGTAAATTCACCAAAATCGGGGCTGCATTGCTGGTAATGGGTATTGCCGGCGGGGCGGTGCTGCCACTGATCTATAGCTCTTTAAAAGACAAAGTACATCTTACCAATCAATTGTCATTTTTGGTGTGCATGCTGCCTTGTTACTTGTATATTTTATATTATTCCCTGTCCGGCTACAGGGCAGGAAAGCGTAATTAATATTTTGTTCCTGGTACTTCCCCGCCTATCTAAACTAATCAAGCCAACGCGATCGAAGTAATAACATAGCAGGTTACATAAAGATCAAAAGAGATAATTACCATGTGTATTTTTTCAATAACAGCAGTTATACCTGAATCTAATATTGTCGTTTTCTCTCCTCACTATGATGACTTTCTATTTATGTTGGGGGGGTATGTCTCCGAACTAAAAAAATATGGACAACTGGATAAAAAGAAAATTCATATCCACATCCTCTTCTCAAAAAGTAATTACCTGGCACATTCGGGAAAGGAGAATTTCAACAACAGTCTTGATCGTATAAAACTGGCGACCGGGAAACGTTTGCTGGAGGACCAGGAATGCACAGATGAAATGTTGGGAAGGTTCAACTACCGTTATGAGCTTGCAGGAGAAGATGAATGTTTCACCCGGGGGAAAGCTTTTGCTGATAGTGAAATGGAATTTCCTCACGGTATGTATGAAGACTTCGATGAGACCGATGAACAGATATTCGAACGGATGAAAAACAGGATAGCAGCCCTCGCAGGCCGTGAAGATACTGCACTCATTTTCCCCATTGCTTTTAAAGAACACATAGACCACTTCATCGTAAGAGAAGCTGCCATCGAAATCGCAAAAAAGACGGGCACGGCGGCCAAAGCCGTTTTTTATTTCCAGGAAGATAAGCCCTATGGAGGAATCGCCACAGATACTGAAAAAGAACGCGTAGATAATTTTATCAGCCAAAACATGCTTGAAGGCCGCACCTACAGGTATGATCCGGAGCGAATGATTGAACTCGCATTTAAACATTATGTGAGCCAGGTAGAAGAAGTTTACAAAGCAGGAATAAGAAACAGGAGTTTTTTTTTGCAGGAATCGGTAAAAGCTGACGGGCCTTGCGACAGGATTTATGTTTATCACCCGCACGCAATTCATAAAGTGGAAACGGGGTAAAAAAAGTATATATATTGATAGCAATGCCATCAGGTGTTCCCGGGAAATGATTGGGTTTATATTTGCAGAACTGCTCGAATACAATGATTGCTATTCAACCAGGAAAAACTTTTTAATTTAGAGGAAATATAATTTACGCATTGGGCAATCTTATTACTTGCAATCCCATAAATATTAAAAAAACTATAATCAGATACAATAACCATCACCAAAAAATTATTTAAAATGAATAGAAAAGATTTCATAAAAACTGGCAGCTTTGCTGCAGCAGCTATGGCTATTACACCGGCAGGCAGGTTGTTCGGAAACGCCGAGGATCCAAAAGTGAAACTGGCGATCATTGGTGTCGGGGCCCGCGGCCAGGGCCATTTGGATCTTCTCCTCAGGAGAGATGACGTGGATCTTGTCGCTATTTGTGATATAGACGACCGGGCACTCACAGCTTCAAAAGAAATCATTACAAAAAGTGGCAAAAAAATGCCACAGATCTTCACGGGAGATAACTATGCGTGGAAAAAGATGCTGGAAATCAAAGGTGGTTTGGATGGTATACTTATCGTAACTCCATGGGAATGGCACAAGCCTATGGTGATCGGGTCATTGGAAGCGGGCCTTAAATATGTCGCTACAGAAGTTATACTGGGAATTACCTTACAGGATCATTGGGATGTGGTAAAAGCGGCCGAGAAATACAACGCCAATGTTATGATGCTCGAAAATGTCTGCTATCGCAGGGATGTGATGGCGGTTTTGAACATGGTCCGACAGGGATTATTTGGGGAGCTTATTCACCTGCAGGGAGGGTATCAGCATGATCTGCGTGGTATAAAGTTTAATGATGGCAACAGGCACGGAAAAGAACATGGTGTAGAGTTTGGCGAAAGAGGATATTCTGAAGCGCATTGGAGGACCGAGCATTCTGTTCGTCGCAATGGTGACTTATACCCAACCCATGGTGTAGGGCCAATTGCACAATATACCAACATCAACCGTGGCAATCGTTTTCTTACACTTTGCTCATTTTCTTCCAAGGCAAGGGGCTTACACAATTATGTGGCAAAATGGGGTGGCGAGAATCATCCTAATGCGAAAGTTAATTTCAAACTGGGCGACGTCGTAACTACGTCTATCAATTGTGCAAACGGGGAAACCATTTTACTACAGCACGATACTGATTTGCCAAGGCCATATTCATTGGGTTTCCGGGTACAGGGTACAGAAGGTTTATGGATGGATGTAAATAAAAGTATCTATATCGAAAATAAGTCTGCTCAAAATGATGAGTGGGATGATGAGAAAAGCTGGCTGGATAAATATGATCATCCTTTATGGACAAGATGGAGTAAAGAAACTGCTGGCGCCGGACATGGCGGCATGGATTTCTTTGTAATCCATGCTTTTGTAGAGTCGATAAAACACAAGACGCCTACACCACTCGATGTATATGATGCTGCAGCATGGAGCGCCATTACGCCGCTGAGTGAGCAGTCGATTGAACTCGGCAATCAAACCATAGAATTTCCGGATTTTACAGGAGGTCAGTGGATGTATCGCAAACCTGTTTTTGCTTTAACTGACGCGTACTAAAAGGATAGCTCCCGGATGAAGTAATGATAAGAAATTTCCTGGGTTGCCCTTTTCAATAATAATTAAGCAGTACCATCAAATCATATTTAATGAGAAAATTCTTTTCGACGTTACTTATTTGTTTTAGTTTCTCCGGGATGGCACAACAAAATGCGGTTATTCATGAATACAATAGATCCTTTTCGACATATCCGTTTTCCGATCCTAATCCCATCCCTTCATTTACTAAAATTTATCCCTATTTCCGTTATGACGGATTTACAGATACACCTGTACAAAAAGAATGGAAAGTTGTAGAGTTAGAAAACGATTATATCAAAGTAATGATATTGCCGGAAATAGGAGGGAAGATATGGTCGGCTATTGAAAAATCAACCGGTAAGTCGTTTCTGTATTATAACCATGTTGTAAAATTTCGGGACGTTGCAATGCGCGGACCCTGGACCAGTGGAGGTATTGAAGCCAATTATGGTATCATAGGCCATACGCCCAACATTGCCACACCGGTTGATTACATCACGCGAAAAAATGACGATGGCAGTGTCAGTTGTATCATCGGGGTACTTGATTTATTAACGCGTACCAACTGGCGAATGGAAATTAATTTGCCCGCCGGCAAAGCATATTTTACAACAAGATCTTTTTGGTACAATTCGACTCCCCTGGAGCAGCCGTATTATCATTGGATGAACACGGGTATCAAAGCCAAAGGTAACCTGCAATTTATTTTTCCGGGTACCCACTACATCGGCCATGAAGGAGAATACAGTGATTGGCCCATCAACAAACAAAACGGCAAGGACATTTCTTTTTATGAGAACAATAATTTTGGCAGTTATAAATCGTACCACGTATTTGGTAAATACACTGATTTTTTCGGAGGGTACTGGCATGATGATAAATTTGGAATGGCCCGTTATTCGACGCATGATGCTAAAGCAGGCAAAAAAATCTGGATATGGGGTTTAAGCCGGCAAGGTATGATCTGGGAAAAATTATTGACTGATTCAGACGGGCAATATGTCGAAATTCAATCCGGCAGGCTATTTAATCAAAGCGCTGAGAAAAGCACCTTCACGCCATTTAAACACCGGAATTTTTCGCCATACGCAACTGATGTATGGACCGAATACTGGTACCCCGTTTTGAATACCAGGGGATTTGTCGAAGCAGGTGAATATGGTGCATTGAATTTAAAATACGAAGGAGGATGGTTGAAGATTTATTTTAGCCCGGTGCAGCATATTAGCGATAAGCTTTTAATAAAAGAAGGTGATAAGACTATTTATACGAAAGACCTTACGTTAACACCTCTTAAAACTTTTGCTGATTCAATAAAAATAAATGTCAATCCCGGGAACCTGGTGGCTGTATTGGGTGATAACAAACTTATTTACAACGCCAGCCCTGCCGCGAATGTATTAAGCCGGCCAATTGAATCTCCTAAAGATTTTGATTGGAACAGCACTTATGGTTTGTATGTTGAAGGGGAGGAATTTATGGACCAGAAATTATATCCTCTTGCTGAAAAAAAATTGGAAGCTACTTTAAAAAAAGACCACAACTTTTTTCCTGCTTTAGTGAAGATGGCAGAACTTATGTACCGCAATCTGCGATATGATGAAGCTTTGGTTTTCGCAAAAAGAGCGCTGAGTATTAATACGAATGATGGTGGGGCTAACTACTATTATGGGCTCATAAATGCAAAATTGGGGAATGTCACAGATGCTAAAGATGGATTTGACCTGGCATCTTTATCGTCGGAATACAAAAGCCCCGCTTACACTGAACTTGCCAGGTTGTATCTAAAAGAAAATTATTTTGAAAAATCGAATATTTATGCCTCCGGTGCAATTGATTTTAACCGTTATAACATTGAAGCGTTACAGGTTCAGGCAATTGACTATCGTTACCAAAACGATCCTGTCAACGCCGATAAAGTACTGAATTCGATTTTGTCTTTCGATCCGCTAAATCATTTTGTTCGTTTTGAAAGATATCTGTGGCAATCATCAGATGAAAACAAAAAACTTTTTACCTCCCTCATACGTGATGAACAACCGCAGGAAACATTTTTGGAACTTGCCACCGGTTATTACAATACAGGATGTTTAGCGGATTGTGAAAAGGTTTTACAACTGGCGCCCACCGGCGCATTAGTAGATTACTGGCTGGCGTTTCTCCAATATAAACAGGATAAAAATTTTAATGCGTTATTGGAAAAGGCAAATGACGCATCACCGGAATTTGTATTTCCATTCCGTTCTGAAGATGAGGAAGTTTTATTATGGGCCGGTCGCCAGAATAAGAACTGGAAAACTAAATATTACCTGGCATTAATTTACAAAGAAAGAAACCGCATTGATGAAGCGGTAAAATTATTTGTTACCTGTGGTACAGAACCGGGCTTTGCACCGTTCTATGCCGCCCGGGCTGAACTTCTTCATGGTACCCAAAACGAAAGTGCCGAAAAAGACCTGAAGAAGGCAATTGAGCTTGATAAAGAGCAATGGCGTTATCATAAACTACTGGGTGAATATTATGTAACACGCAATCAAAATGATAAAGCTTTATTTGCTATTGATAATTTTTATCGTTCTCATCCGGAGAATTATATAATTGGAATGTTGTATGCAAAAACTCTTTTGCTAAACAAACGTTACAGTGAGTGTGATGCCGTGTTGTCGAAATTGAACATAATTCCATTTGAAGGTGCTACTGTAGGAAAGGAACTGTACCATGAGGCAAAACTTATGATGGCTATTAAAGAAATTCAAAACAAAAAATTTGATAAGGCATTACAATTTATTGCAGATGCGAAAATATGGCCGGACAATTTAGGAGTGGGGAAACCTTACCAGGATGATTTGGACGAACGCTTGGAAGATTGGTTAAGCTATCTCTGTTATAAGCAGATGAACAAAAAAAACGAGGCGCAGGCTTCTTTAGAGAATATCAGTAAGTTTCATCCGCAAATTGAAAATACAACCAGGAACTTTTTGCCTGCAAACTCCCTTGTGACTGCATGGACACTGCAAAAGCTTCAAAGTAATGCACAGGCAATAAAATGGCTCAATAGCCAGATTGACCAATACCGCGGTAATAAAATTCTTGAATGGTGTAGACAAATGTTTGAAAATAAAATACCGGCAAGATCTGAAATAGATGATGCCGGAGTGCGTTTATTGCAACAGGTAATGCTTTTGAAGATGAACTAAAATATTTTGCCGGAGATTTCGATAACCGGAGCGAATATGCCCTGCCTATGAAGCATGAGGGAAATGAAAGGGCATTTAATATTCATTTGTCTACTGGTAAACACCTGTATAAATTTATTACAGGCGAAAAATGGATTATTCATCCCCACAATAAACTATAGCAGCAAAATGAAGGCGGAACCGGCAATTCAGTTTATTGGGTAAACAATTGATCGGATTATTGAATAGGATCTGCTTTCGCTGTTACAACCGGTTTTTTTTAGAATATTCACCCCGGAGTTTACATAGATGGATTATACTATTCCCACCGCCGGAAATGTAGTTCTATTTCTACTAAAATATTTATTTAACTAATTCATTATCAATCAATTGCGATAATATCTTCTGTTAATGCTCTAACTTAAGTGGGCTGTCGGAATATTTCGCATAAGTACCATTACTTTTCTATACAGATAATATTACTATTTAGGATGAGCGTA
>JBDTLZ010000012.1:0-7322 GCA_039934515.1 Ginsengibacter sp. | reverse complement strand
ATACCGTCATTGCCGCTGTTAACGTCGAAGTGCGGGTCAAAAAGCCCAATATCGATGCCGTCAAATTTAACACCATCAACCTCAGCACCAGCAGTCATTTCGAGCATCGTATCAAAAGAGATCACCGGCTCAGAATCCTGCCCTTTGCCAACAATACCAGGCCAGGTTGCATTGTGCAATTTTGGATAATTATTTTCACCCATGCGTAAAGAATTTATGTGTTAAATATAATAAAGGTTTCGATTTTATAAAATCAGATCAGGATTCGCTGGGCCGAAATGTTTAAGCATAACAATTGGATCCGTTGAAGATGTGTTAACGATCTTTACGCCTTCAATGGCCGCTTTTTCACTAACAAAAAACTCGTCGTTAGTCAGTTGGCCGTAACGTATCAAAGACGGAGTTTCAATATCCCAAACACCCATTTTACCATGGCCCTGCATCATGATCATACCATAGGCTGCCCTATCACGTATTGTAACAGTAACACCTGGCTGAACAGTCAATTCTTTGGCACTAAATGCGTTTGACCGGTAACATACCCACTTTTCAATGTACCCTTCTGCCTGCATTTCGTGTAAAGGCCTTACAGGCTTTGGTGCCATAAAACGGGTCTCCAGGATATTGGGATTGACATTTAATTCCCAGTCAATAACTTCCATCAATTGGTCGAAATCACCTTTTTTGTCTTCCGGAGTGCCATTCCATAACAATTCCTCCGGAATGATGGCTTCATTCACCAGTGATTGATACATGGCAAAAACATCAGAAGCCTTTTGCGGCTCATAAGTACACATACTTCCCGGGGCATGCAGCATCCCGGGTGGCACGTCCCAACCGGTACCAGGCTCAAGCCTGAATGCCTGTGAGTAATTGGTTATTTTATTATCCCCCTTGGTGAAATTGACCAGGCACTCCCGAATTTGTTCCCTGGTAGTTCCGGGAGCAATGCCGAAAAAAGTGAACGGAAAGTCTCCTCCATGGTTGTTTACCTGCGGGGGGAAATAGTAAGCCTCAGGTTTGCCCTTTTGCCCTATTAGCGCTGCTTTTTCATCATTATGGTGGATATGGTGAGGCAGGGGACCCATGTTGTCAAAAAATTTTGAATACATAGGCCACGCTTGATATTCATTCCATAATCGGTCGCCAATAAGCAGGCCTTTTAATTCATCAGCTATATCTTTCAATAAAATACGTTCCTCAGCAGCGCCGTCGTTGATCACAACAAAACTTAATCCTTCGTGTTCCCCTGTCAACGGGCCGTTCTTTGCCGGGGTTGTCGAAGAAAACCAACGCTCATCAATTCCCCCACGCTGGCCACCAAGCACATAATAATCATCCGGATGCAATTTTATTCTACGGCCTGGCACGCAAAATGACCGTGGAACCCAGGTGGGAGCCAAACGTACAATTCCATTACCCTGTTCCAGGGCCTTATTTGCTAAACTTGATTTTTCCATTGTGTTTAATTTGGGTTCTTTATTTCATGTAAAAATTCCTGGATTTTGTCTTCCTCGTGTATCACCCCGATCTCCAGGTCATACATCCTTGAATCTCCGGGGGCAATAAATATCAGATCCCCTTTTTCCCTAGCTTTTGATTGCCCGGTCGGAGGATTTGTTCCCGGCTCAAGCCCGGTTACATATTCACCTTTTCCCCAATGCTGCCAATTGGTTAACCAGGGCAATTGTTTTTTATAAAACTGCAGGGATACGGCGAGTTGCAAACCCGGATTATAAAATCCACATTTACAAATTCCTGCACTGTCCGCATTGATATCGATAATGCCTATCTCTTCACCGGTGCCATTGTGGTCATCTATTGGTTTTATGCATTTACGGAAGTTGTTTCCCCTTCTGAAAATCTTATTCACTTCGCCCTCATCGTAAAGTGTGCAACTGCCCTCCCAAATAATATCGGTGCCTTCATTAATTAATGGCCAGCCAAAATTGCAATGGTATAATAACATATGCGGAGCATAAAGGTTTCCCCGGTTGATAATTTCATCATGAATGCGGATTTGAGGGGTTCCAAGGGTTCCTGAAATAGTTCTTTTTAACTCAAGGGTGGGGCCAAAGATCTGTGTTTGCTTAATCACACCGGTAATACTCATTTCCAACCTCCCCGATAATGGATCGGGCTGTATAATCGATTCGATCGTGGCAGGGAGATTACTTATGAGCCCATGTAGCCCGCGCTCTCCAAATTCATCTTTTTCAGGGCCGCCGACATGCGAAAGCCCGCACGTAACGAGCAAGCCACCGCCAAATGTCCTTAACCAGTCAAGTCCTTTGTCGGAAAAAGGTTCCGGCGGCGTTATTCCCAACTGACTTAACCATGCCAGGCTGTATTGATTATAGAATGCATCAGCTATGTCCATCGCACGGTCCAGAACTATTTTATACCTTAACCCGGTTCCTGTGTTCACCCAGGCAATACGGGTTCCGCGACCCCTGCCATTGTCAATTATAGAGGTTTCAATGCCACCTAATTGGGCGTGATTTGATATTTTACCTGTCCAGGCCTGATCTTCCAATTTATATTTCCTGTTAAATTATTATTGCCTGTGATGCCAACAAGACTAATTTATTATCACTTTGCTTTATATACTTTATTATCCTTATCACCTCCCGATTTAAGGTATGCCATCAGGTCCCTAAGTTCATCGGGGTTTAACCTGTTGATCAACCCGGGCAGCATTATAGAAACATTTGATATTTTAGTTGAAATCACTTCCTTCTTTGAAAGTTCCCTTAGCGTGAGCGGAGCAAATGGATTTTGCAAAACGTAATATTTGTCTGCATCGTCCTTAATAAGCCGTCCCATGACTGAACTACCGTCTGCCAGTTGAAAAATAGTTGCTGCATATTGATCGGAGATTTCTTTATTGGGTTCAAGTATTGCCTCCAATATATCCTTGTCGGCAAAGCGTGTTCCCAACTGGGTCAGGTCGGGCCCGATGGATCCGCCCTCGCTTTTGATACTGTGACAAGCCGCGCATAAGGATACTTTAAACATTGCTTTTCCGTGTTCAAAATTTCTGTTCTCCATACTATCCTGAACGACAGCTAGGGCTTCTGCAACCTGCCAGTCCCTGCCGGGGCCTTTAGCGCCTGCTTCATTCTCAGCGAGGTGTTTACCAGAGCTATTTAGCAAGGCACTTCCTGAAACACTATCATAGTGGGCAAATTCTTCTTTGGAAACATTCGCTAACGCCAACTTCCTTGCAGAATTTATATACCCGGTAAAACTATTGCCACCTTTTGTTCCAAGGATCAATGGAAATATTGCAAAATATTTATCCCGTTCTTCGGTTGTCCAGTTATCCTTCATACCGGTAAGAACCGTGGTCAAATAAATCTGCTGGCCATGTGGTGCATTGGCAAGCATGTTGGCGATGTCCAGGCCATATTGGGGATTGCGAAGGATAAGGTCCGAAGATGCAGTAGCAGTTTTTTGAGTTGAATCATCATCTTTCGTAACAGCAAGCAGTGCTAATGTTTTATGAACTACTTCAGGATCTCCAACAAAAACAAGAATTTTACTTAACAATTGGTTTAGTTCATTGGTGGCGGCAGGATATTTTGGCCCGAGATAAGCGATTATCTCAGCCTTTTGTCCGGCATCAGGTAAACCCATCCGGGAAAGCGTTAATTCAAAAGCCCTTAATAAATCTATTTGTCGTGGAACGGGTAATTCGTTGAAATTAACAGCCGTTAATTTTTTAAACATCCGGTTTTTTAATGTTGGATTACCATTGCGCGCCAAAGCAATCATCGCCTGCGTAAGTATTACAGGATCTTCTTCATTTAAAGCTTTCTCCAGCCATTGTGTTACTGGCTGGTGTTCGATTGCTATCCTTGCAGCATACCTTATAAACCTGTCGGTATCTTTCAAATAAGGCCACGCGAAACTAACTGCTGCTGAACTTGGTTGGCCCTGGAACTCCTCCAGTTGTTTCCTTATCTTACGATCCTGTATCACTTCTGCAGTTTCATTCCCGGGGGGCAATGGATCGTTTTTCAGGGTGTTATCTTCATAATAAACCCGGTATAGGTCAGATTCAATCCTACGCCCGCCGGTAAGAAAATAAAGAGCGCCATCAGGCCCAATGCCGCCGTCGGTTAATGGCAGCGGTGATCCTGCAATGAATTCTTCTGCCTTAGCTTTATAGGAAGAACCGACAGGCATAAGCTCAAAATGATAGATGATGCCAAAGCTCCAGTCAAATGTGAAAATACCTCTCCTGTATTTTTCAGGGAAGCGGGCATTTGCCGCACTAAAAACATTTGTAGGAGAACCCTGGCCAACATTTATAACTGCGGGTAAGTTATCCGGGTATGAAGGTGACCATTTTCCATCATTTTCACGGTATCCATAATCGCTTCCGCTGGTTACATGATTGATACGAATTGGGCGGTACCATGGCAGGCCAATATCCCATTCCATATCAGAATCGAAAGTAAACAGCTCTCCGTCCTCATTAAAGGCCATGTCAAAAGGATTGCGATATCCGGCACTTATCAACTCCCAGCTTTTGCCTTCGGGGTCTGTTTTTACAATCCATCCTCCCGGCGGTGGCGTATTGTTGCCAAAGCCATTCGGATCGGGAATCAACGGAAACAAGTTGTCATTTTTCCAGTTATCCGGTAACCGGTAATTGTCCATTTTTGGTAATTCAGTGAAATTGCCGGCAATGACATAAAGAGATTTTTTATCAGGCGATAAAACCACATTATGTGGCCCATGTTCTCCTTCGCCTTTGAAAGATTTCAGCAAGGTGATCTTATCAAACTGGTCGTCGTTATTTGTATCCTGAACGCGATAAAGGCCGCTCTTCCTTTCCAGGGAAGTATCCCCTTCGTCGTTAACAACAACATAGAGGCTGTTAAAAGCAAACAACAGGCCATGAGCAAAGCCTATTTTTAATTTAGCGGTATCACCGGGGATTTTAATCTCAAGTTTTTCAACTTTTATTTTTTCCTTTGTGGTGTCTGAACCAATTGGAGGAATTACCAAGCGGTATAAGTCTCCATACTGGTCGCAGGCTATCATCCTCCCTTTATCATCAAAAGTCATCGCAACCCAGGAACCCTGCTCATTTTCACCGGGACTATACAAATGTTCGACATGAAAGCCGGCCGGTAATGTAAGCTTTGCAATTTTGGGATCAATCGTCTTTTTTTCTGAACATGATTGAAGAAGGATACCTGCGAGAATAATAGAAAAAAACAAAGACGGCCATTTTATGAAAGATTGATTCCTGGTCATTTTTATATAATATTAATTTAAAAAAAGTTATTAGTATTTCGCAATTCTTCTTACATTATCCATCGCTCCAATATATATGTGATGTTTTATCATCGCTCTTTTTATCTATTAAAAGATCTATATTGTATTTGGCTGAACACCCGATCCTGCAAGCCTTGCATCAATCTTATAAATATCAAGCTGTTAGGAGGTTTTATTGAGTATTAGTGAACAAATTACATTATTAATGCGAAAATCAAAGTTTGTCCTTTATTTTTTATTCCAGGAGTTAAAATATAAGGAGACTTTACGGTGATTTATTTTCCAGTTCTATTTTATTTCGGCCTGTAGATTTTTTTTCCGAAATCATTGTCTGTGCGCCAAAAGCAATGGATGTGGTTGTCATAATTTTCGTACTCGATTATTTGCTGGCCGTTTATAAGGCGGTAATAATGCGCTTTGCCTTTTTCACGGCTCTCTACATAAAAAAAACGCAGTTTCTTATTACAGAAAGAATTTATGGCAGGCATTTCCGAGGAATTAAAATTATTAAAATATTCTGTCGTGAGTTCTCTTACCAGTGACTGCTGGTCCTTGTTCAACTCATTGAAGTAAATCCCTTCTTCAGGAACATGGATATTGTTCTTATCCTGTTCGCTGTAAACAATAGGAGTTTTTTTCCGGGTGTTGTAACCTTTTTGAAGCTGGGCCGGCGTTAATGAATTCACGAGTTTTCTTCCCAACTCTTCTTCTTTATATAATAAGATAAATCCTGCGCGGGCAGAATCTGTAATCGAATTTGAAGGGTTTGTTGCTACCAGGAAGGGGCTATTGGAAACCATTTGGTCTCCTTTAAAAGTAAAATTCAGTGAGAGGTGGTGCCCTTCCAGTTTCCAGCTCCAGAAACTTCCGGAAGAAGGCTTTCCAAAAATCTCCACCCAATATTCATTTCTGCCCAATGCAGGCTCAACTTTCTGCTGGATGTCTTCATTAAACATCAAAGCAGTAACGGTGAGATAACCCTGGGTGCTCAGGCAACTGCGCATTAACTCGTGAAGGGCTATTTTCTGGTTCTCCGTAAAATGAGACAATTTAAAACCCATTCGCTGGCCGGGTAGCCTCTCCCATTTCATTCGAAGGGTATCGTAGAAGGGGAATTGAAAAAAAGGTAACGAATCCGTTGACATTGCAGACAGTAACCTTTCAGCTCCTCCGCTATAGGGAATATGGGTCGTTGTTTGTTCAAAAGATTTAAAGAAGAAAAAAATAAAGGCCAAAAAAAGCATGCGTCTTTCCATAACAGCTATTCGTTTTTGATCTGTTTCACAATAGTAAACAATAATACACTTTGTCAATAGGCTGATTTTTTTAAGCAGATTTTTCGTCATTCAAATCTATTGGCTTGCCGATAGAAATTACCCGGTTCCGGACTTGTTAATAGTTTTCCTAAAATAATAAGTACCCATGTACGGGCCATCGTTTTTTATTACCAGGTATAGCCGGTAAGCAGTTGCTATCAGTCATCTGTTTTTCTGCCAATTTTATAACGGAGGGGCAGAAGAGGCAATAAATGTTTGACGTTTTGAGATTGAAAATGGCAGTTTCAAATTGCCTTTAAAAGAAGGCGATCATTAAATTCCAAAAGCTCTTGCCAGTTATTAGTATGATTGGGGCATTATTTCCAGGCTTGATAAAACGGATGAAATAAGCGATACATTAAAATAATTTTACTGCTGATTTTTAAATGATCAGATCCAAAGTTAACCTCCTGATTTTTAGAATCATCTATCCCCAATAAACGAACATAAGTTACGCGGTGAAACCAGAATTTTAAGTTGAAGGAGTGGGTTGCTATAATTATATCTACACAGTTATCCGCTAACATGAGCATCGTTTACATTTTAATGATAGACGGATAAATCCCGATGTAAACCTCGAATGACATTGGATTTTTTCCATACAAATTATTCGGCCTGTTATCAGCATTGTAAAGTGTAAACTGGCTGCCACTAACCCGGTGGATCTTGCCAATGTTTAGTAAATCGTAATTAAAGCCAGGTGTAAAAACATTC
>JBDTLZ010000011.1:0-9195 GCA_039934515.1 Ginsengibacter sp. | reverse complement strand
AAAATAAACGAAAGTTTGAAAACTTTCGCAAATACACCGTAGGGAATATGCTATTGGTGGAATAGAATACCTGCACGCTCTCCCGACAATATTTTGGATGAGCTGCTACCCTATGCCTGGTTCTGTGAGCAAAATGATAGGCCACGTTATCTAATAACATGATAATTTTTGATATATCCCGTCATTATCAGGCGTTGTTTATTACTTACCTGAATATCTTTTGCGAAGAAAGTTCATCATATAAACATTAATTCCCCATTGATCGGCTAGCGGCTGCCTGGTATAAGGCATCGTAGGCATATAATCGGCAGGGCCAAATTCTGTAAGTATTGTCACGCGCTCCCCTGCTTCCTTTTTGCGGTTTACAATGGCGTCCCACCATGCCAGGTGTGCCTTTACAGCACCCTCCCATTCCGGAGCCCTGGGATCGTTGACCTGCGGGCCTTCGGGATGGCCTATCCGTGCATGAATGTGGTCGGCGCGGTCAATTGCGAGTGCCATTGTTTCCGGCTGATCCCCAAGTAGAGATTCACTTACATTGCACCAATGTGACACATCAAACGTTATTCGGAGATCCGCCCGGTTCTGAAGGTATTGCCTGGCTACAGGCGCTGCAAATAAGATACGGGAACGGTGTGTTTCATGATAAATTGCAATACCGGTTCGTCTGGTAAGTTGTGTGGTATGATCTATAAAAGTGATGCCCTCTTCATAACTAAAAAAATCTTTCCCCGAGTGGCAGTTTATGTATAATGGCTTTTGAACTGTATTAGTAGCAGCAGCTTCCGTCATTTTTTTAAAATACTGCAGGTGTTCATTGAAGTTACTTTGCGGCGCGCCACATAAAAAACCCACTTCAAGGCTATGCTTTTTTAGGGCGGAAAACATCTCATCCTGGTTGGTTTTATCCATGGGCCACCAAATTTCAATTCCATCATATCCAGCTTTTTTTACTTTATCACAATATGCATCAAGGCTTCCTTCAAACCCCCAGTTGGTAGCCAATAATTTAAGTTCAAAATTGTTGTCTGCTGTTTTTTTGGGCGGACTAACTTCTGCCAGCGCCGCTATAGATGACAACATTAAAAGGGCTGTTGCCGAAGTCGTCGTTTCAATAAATTTTCTCCGGTTTTGTTTCATGTTTTATTATGGAATTAAGATTTTACGGTATAATGTCCTCTCCCGGCACTTCCGTCAACTTGCAGGTAACGGCCTGAAATGCAAGGTCAGCAATAATTTCTTATGTTTCACCCGGGCATTATGAAAATTTATTTGAAAAATGATTTTGTCCTAATGATCGTTAGTTGGGCTTCTGCAATTTACTCAATCTTACTATCTCTCATTGTGCCCGATTGTAATAATAGAAAAGGTTTGATGAAAAGCAAGGATCGAATAGGCATAAGCGGGGTTGTGTGTATGGCTTCCTGGGCCCTGGCGCGTAACGAATACTAAACTTGTAGTTGTTGCTAATGCACGAAAGATTACCCAAAATCAAACCCCAGGTGACATTGAGCTGAAGATTTTAATATATGTTTATTATTTATTTTGATGGTATCTGCTGAAACCAGGTTTTAAAACAATTGTGCAACTGATAATTTCGTAATCTTGTCATTCTTATGAAAAGAAATTCCATGAATGAACCGAAAGATAAAACGCCCAATCAAAAAGCGCCTCATATATTAAATGCATCATCCAATTTGTTGGGTATTTGTTTTGTTGTACTTACTTCCCTGAAATTATTGAACGTGGCAAAATCCACTATAATTGATGAAGTTGCTACAGTAGATATCGTCTTATTTACCGCGAGTTGCCTGCTTTCTTTTTTATCTTTAAGAAACACCAGCCCACGGAGCTACCGGCTTGAACAAATTGCCGATATCATATTCATCGCTGGTATTGGATTGTTATTGGTTACTGCTATTTTATTCGCTTTTGATATAATTGTGTAATTTTTACTTCAAAAAATAAATGGTTAATTGATAGAAACACTTGCAACGCCGCTGGCTGTTTTATTAAGGATCTTTTCCAACCCCCTGGGAAATGTTTTTCAAAAACAACTCACTACAAAAAATAACCATCCTCTTCTTATAAATTTCCTGACCTACCTGGTGTTATGCATTGTAAGTATTTTTTTAGTGTTCAACGTAAACTGGACTAAGTTGCCCGCACAGTTTTGGTGGTACTCCCTTTTAGGAGGAATGGTGGGTGCTTTAGGAAACGGTTTTCTTGTCAAGGCCTTACAGAAAGGAGACTTGTCTGTACTCGGGCCGATCAATTCATATAAATCGGTAGTTGGAATTATTGTTGGAATTTTTTTATTGAGAGAGATGCCCAATCTTTGGGGCATAGCTGGAGTTGGTTTAATAGTATGGGGTAGTTATTTTGTATTAGATACAACGGAAGACAGGTTTTCATGGGCCTTACTAAAACGTCCCGGGATCCAATACCGGGTTTGGGCGATGGTACTTACAGCGGTGGAGGCCGTATTTATCAAAAAAATCATCCTGGCTTCTTCCACTAATATTGCTTTTATCAGCTGGTGTTGGTTTGGCACCTTATTCTCTTTTTTATTCCTGCTCTTATACAAGGTCAATTTGAAAAGTGAAATGAAAAAGATCATCCCGGCACACATCAGTAAATATGTGTACCTCGTAATTTGTGTCGGTACTATGCAATTTACGACGACGTACGCTTTTAAACATATGCCCGTGGGATATGCACTGGCACTCTTCCAGCTTTCCATCATCATCAGTGTATTACTTGGGCATCACGTTTTTAAAGAAAAAGACCTTCGCAAAAAACTTGCAGGTTCGGCAATCATGATTGTGGGTTCAGTGCTTATTATAATATTTAACTGGCGTTGATAATGATTACGATTTACCGCCGCTCATTATTCATGCATGGATGTCATGGTATGGGTTATTAAACAGGTTTTCCAAAAAAATTACGTTTTTGATAAACATTACCAGCTACTACCGCCGCCACCCCCGAAACCACCGCCGGAAAATCCACCGCCACCACTGAAGCTCCCACCACTACTGCCACTGCTACGCGGTGAACTGTAAAAAGTGTTGGTCATCGCATTCATGGACCTGTCGAGGCTGTTCATAAATAACATTGTATTAAAATTATTTCCACCATATACACCGGAATACCATGTTGGTGGCGGGATATCAAGGCCTTTCAATTTGTCTTTCCATTTATCGGCAATGTCAAAGACGATGGCGTAAGGCAAAACCTTATCAAAATAGTTTGGATCCTGTTTTAAAAACTCATGCAGCCGGTCTTTTTCAACCGACCTGATAAACTCTTTGAATCCCAATAGCTTTTTATACAGATCGGTTCCTTTCTTTGTTTTTTTAGCCATCATTACACCGAATATAAATAGGATGATACCACTTGCAATCAATGAGATACCCAGCCACAACTTTTCCTGCCAGTCCGATACGATGCTAATGATGCCAAAAATAAAAACTATAACGCCAAGGATTGAAAAAAAACCCCGCAACCCCCTTGAATATCGTACATAAAAATCATCCGTGTTTATTTCACTTTCCAGCTCACCCTTTGCTTTATTCATAGATACATACAATACATCTTTGAGTGCGCTAAGTTTTACATTGTCGCCGCTTTCAAATATCCCATTAAATAATGTTTTTTCAAATGTCGGCACATTTGCCGGCAGCCCTTTTAGTTTGATAAATTCATATTCTTTGTGTTTTACCAGGCCGAAGAGAGAAGATTCCTCGATTTCATTGATCCTTAAATACCCACCTGCTCCCCAGTACGGAACGAGTGCAGTGAGATCTCTCCTGTCAAGCTTGTCATCAATGACATAACCGGATACGCTGGGGCTGATGTTTTCGGGTGGATAAAACTCAGTCTGCACGGTTACACTTTCATCTTTGCCCCATTTTTTCCAAACATAAAACATTCCTGCAAAAGCAATGAACGGCAGCAATAACCAATAAATTCCACGGAAACGATAATCGGGTACCGTTAAATAATCATTCGGAAAACTTATACCAATAGTAACACCCTCATGGGCATTTAACTGCTCAATGGTACTTCCTGAAAACGTTCCGTTATCCTCCCATTTTGTAACCGTTTTATTTTCTTTGGAACCAAATGAACCAGTGGCTACAAAATATTCGGGCACACCTGGAAGAGGCTGGTATAATTTAACTTTAAAAATTACCGAAGAGATCGTAGTTTGCCATTGGTCACCTACTACATTAAAATATAGTTCCGAATGGTCTTTGAAAAAATTAATTGCGTTTAATATGCGATAGGTTATTTTATATTCCTGGTCGCCATCGACATTTTTATCGCCCGAGCCGATCTTTACCGACTTATAATTACCATCGTTACTCACAGTATAATCCCAGCCGGGTACATTGATATTGTCGACAATGGTTCGGGTGTAGCCACCAGCTTCCAATTGCCTGTCTGCTTTTTGAAAGTTAGATGGTAATGGCTGTACCTGGTATTTGTATGGAATTTTTCTAATGATACCATGCCGTGGCTCCGTAAAATTAACATCTATTTTTTCTGAAACGTCCAGCGATGCATCTCTATTTACTATAACTTCTACATCGTATTGCCTGATGGTAAAATATTCCTGTGCTTGCAATTTACTAATAACCAACAAGGCGAATATGAGTACAAAAAGCTTTTTCATCGTGAACATACATTAAAACTTTACCTCAACATTCTTTGCTTCTTCCTGGTTTTCCAGTTCGTAGAACTCACGTGCTTTGAATCCGGTGATATTAGCTACGATCACGCCGGGGAATTGCTGAATAGAGGTGTTGTAATCACGCACCGTTGCATTATAATACCTGCGTGCATTACCAAGGTCATTTTCGATAGATTGCAACGCAGTCTGTAACTCAAGGAAATTTTGGCTGGCTTTTAATTCGGGGTAATTTTCGGCCACAGCAAGTAAACCTCTCAAGGCGCCCCCTAAAACCTGGTTAGCCTGGGCAGCTCCCTGCACATCGCCCGGGGGCACCGCTGCAGCCGCATTGCGTGCTGCGGTGACTTTTTCAAAAGTCTGACTCTCATGGGTTGCATAGCCTTTAACGGTATTCACCAGGTTGGGAATAAGATCAAATCTCTTTTTCAGGAAAACCCTGATATCGCTCCAGCTATTGTCAACTTTTATTTTTCCTTTTACCAGGCCATTGTACATGCCAATGATCCAGAATACAAGCAGTGCGATTACTCCGAGAATTATCCAAAGTGCCATAATAATTAATTTTTAAATTTAAAGATATAAATGTAACCTGCAATTATTATTGCAATATAACACATAAAAAAAGAGATGCCCATTTGTACGCCTTTTTCAAGCATGGATATTGCAGGTCGTTTTGAACTCAATTTTAGCCGGACACCGATAGGTAGCGAAAAAAATAATTTTATGGATAAGCAACAGGTTCGAGACCCAAAAGGTGATGCAGGTGATGCAAAAGGTGCCTGTTGTAATCTGCCGCCAGCCAATTTATGGAATGCAGCTCGCCGGTGTCGGCCAACCGCTCACCTATTGTTTCTGTAATGTTTTGCAGGATCATGCAAATATGTTTGTTTATCAATATCCATAAGGCCACCAGGTCGTTGGTCACATAATTTTGATAATTAGCGGCTGTCACCCAGGTCTCCTGTGCGTACACTACCTTAGGTTTATCCTCATATTGCGCTATGATAAAACGGCGGATATTTGTTTGAGCCGAATCTACCAGGTGCCCCAACACTTCTCTCCTGCTCCATTTTTCAGGATTAGGTTTATAGCCCCATTCATCTTCATGTAACAAATTTAATTTGTCAGAGTAACTTTCTATAATAGATTGTAATTGTTGTACAGGCTTTTCCATACTAAAATGCTTTATTTCATTATTGTTATGCAAATTAGTTTTTCATCTCCGGGAGAAAAATTTTTAACAGAGAAGATACCGGTAATGAGGTGCACAGGCCATGGCTGCTCCGCGACTGGTTAGCATAAAACATTTATTACATTTATTAACAGCATGTATAACATCTTATACTTCCATCCATCGGAAAAACTTCTTTTTAAGCCAATTAAAATTCCCACCAGTGTTTATCCGGATGGGCCTCTCCCAGTATAACAGGCTCACCTATCATAGGTGTTGTTACTTTCATATCCAGCTCTTTGGCTTTTTCCAGTACGCGTTTCACCGGTTCATCCCATGGATGCAGTGCCAGTGAAAATTTCCCCCAGTGCACCGGCAGCAGTAGCCTGGCCCGCAGATCTACCGCAGCTTGTACCGTTTCTTCAGGCATCATATGTATATAGGGCCATGCAGTATTGTATTGCCCCGATTCAAGTATTACAATATCAAACGGGCCATATTTTTGGCCGATCTCACTGAAGTGTGTATCATACCCCGAATCGCCTCCGAGGTAAAGGCTGTACTTGCTGGTCTTTAAAATGAATGATGACCAAAAGGTTTTAAAACGCTTTATACCACGCCCCGAAAAATGTCTTGCGGGGGCCGTCGTTATTTGAATACCATCGTCTAAATCAACAGTTTGCCACCAATCCAATTCTGTGATGTTCTTTTTATCAAAACCCCAGTAGCTGAGATGTGAGCCCACTCCTAATGAGCAATAAATATTTTTGACCTTCGAAGATAATTTTATTAATGTTTTATAATCCAAATGATCATAATGGTCATGGGTTAAAACAAGGTAATCAATACCAGGGAAGTCATCCGGAAAATATACATCACTTCCTTCGAAAGATTTTACCATAAATGAAATGGGCGCCGCATTGCCACTGAACACCGGGTCGACCAATATGTTCCTGTTTTGAATCCGGATAAAGTAAGACGAGTGGCCAAACCATACAATTATGGGCTTGTCACCCGGCAGGTTTTTTAAATCGGTCTTGACGGACGGTAATGGTATGGGAGGTTTTAATTCCGGATTTTTCCTGATAAACTTTTTTAGGATTTCATAGTAAGAACTATCCTGTAGTGTCGTGGGAGTATCAGACAGATTTTCAAAATTTCCGTCCTTATAGTTCGGTGAGCGCTTCAAAATTTTAAGGGCTTCACCAACAGGATTTCTTCCGGTTATTTTTAATGACATAGTAATGCATTGGGTTTGAGGTATGGGTACAGACGAATGGAATGAAGATATGTTTTAATCAAATCATGATGGCGAAAAATATTGTTCATGAAATGAGAAAGATCCTATAAAATTCGGGGATACCATATAATTTTTGCACTTTATATCATTTTATTATTATAATAATTTGGTAAGTTTTTGGCGGGTCAAATGGATTAAAACCAATTGTTATAATATTTGCCAGGCCTCCGGCTCTCTAAGGTGGAACAATGTAAATGATATGCTGCACGTTTATAGATGTTTTAACTACATCGTGCGAACACTTCATTAATTCATACGGATTAATTATAATTAGTGAACTTAATTGAGATGTCGCATTAAGATTAGCTCCATAACAATATATAATGCGATTGGGAAAATTTGCCCGATAGTTAACTGGCAATCTTTTATTTTGCGCCTTTCACATTCATGTGTAAAATGTATATAGATCGGGAGGCAGTGATGAAAAGGACATCTCTTTTTTCACCTCCAAAGCAAATGTTTGCGGTCCATTCGGATGGAATATCAAAATGATGTATCCTTTTACCTGTTGAATCATACACTGTAACTCCCCTACCGGCCAGGTACAGGTTGCGTTCATTATCAATGGTCATTCCATCGGCAAGATCTTCGGCAAAAAGCTGCCGGTCCTTTAAATTACCGTCTGCATCAATTTTATATTTAAATATTTTACCGGCGCCTATGTCCGAAACAAAAAGGTATTCATTATTTATGCCGACAATCCCATTAGGCTTTTTCAGGTCGTGGTCGACAACAATTGCTTCATTTTTTCCTTTTGGTAAATAATAGAGATTTTCTCCTTTTATCGCGGGATCAGGGCTTTTTCTTTCCCAGTAATCTCTTTGAAAATAAGGATCGGTAAAATAAATACCATCATTATGGTCGATCCACAAGTCGTTTGGGCCATTAAACCGATGGCCATTGAAATCCCGTAATAAAACAGTCACTTGCTTTTTTGCATTGATAAGCCACAGTTCATTTTGCTCGTCTGCACAGGTTACTAAGTTCCCTTTGCTGTCGAAATACGTACCATTCGATCTTCCCGCACTATCCAAAAATACTGACAGCCTCCCTTTGATATCATATTCCCATATTTTATTGTCAGGCTGATCGGTAAAATAAATATTACCCTGTTTATCGGCTGCGGGACCTTCCGTGAAACTAAACTGGCTGGAAATAAGTATCGGGTTAGCGTCTTTGGATATCCCGTTTTTAAGTTGCCCAAAAGCACTGGCAGAACACAAAAACAGTAATAAGAAAAGATTGCGGGTATTCTTATAAAAATTCCTTTTCATTGTTCCCATATTTTTATCTTCGTGCCGGTGTTGCGTGTTTTTAAATCTTATCAGTTATTTTTTTCAATAACAGGTCGCTATAAGAAACACCAATGTAATCGGATGGTTGTATGTTGAATAGTGCTCCATAGTACGCACATTGATCTTTCAATTTTTCAATCCCTGTGTTACCGTTTTTTTCAATTGCTTCCACTTCAATAAAAGTTCCCAGTTCCCGAACTGTATCAAAATGAAATTTTACATTATCAATAAAATATATTCTCCGCCTTTTATCAACCACCACTTTTACTCCATGTACCTTTATCAAGATCTCTTTTAAGATTTTATCAGGATTGTGCTGATATAGTAACACATCCGATTTTTTTGCACCTGCTAAATCCTGGCGTTCGTACCAAATCAATGAATTTTCAATATTTCCTTCTCTTAGTTTGAGGCGGCCTTTAGCTACGTTGAAGTAGGTATCAACCTGGTTATCTTCCCCGATAAATTGCGGGTTAAGCAAAAGCAATTTTTCTTCTAAATTATTAATCTCAACAACCCTTGCCTTAAATTCAAAATTTAAAATTGTCATGGAATATTGTCATTTGTTAAACCGGTTAAACCCGTTGACCAGGTCTTTTTTTCCTGTATGAAAGATCCCTCCTGCATAACTTTTCTCGGTGCAACTTACAAAAAAGAGTTCTAAAAAGGCTGTGCATTGGGTGCATTCCAATTTGTCGCTCTTGCCCCTAACCCCTAAAGGGGAACAACT
>JBDTLZ010000010.1:0-4473 GCA_039934515.1 Ginsengibacter sp. | reverse complement strand
CACAGGGGTGTACTTTCAGCTTAGCAATCGTCAGATGGATGAAATTATTAATGATGTAACGAAAGCATGCCGGGGGTGGAAAAAAGTTGCTGATCACACAGGGATATCAAAGGCCGAACAGGAACTAATGTCCAGGGGTTTTTTGTCACCAAAATAAATTTACAAATCAGAAATATTTATAGTTTGATTTTTGATGGCGTAGGTAGCAAGCCCGACACAGGACTTCAAATCGAGCTTTTCACAAAGGTTATCTCTGTCCTGGCAGGAAAGGAATATGCGCCCGGAACTTTAGACTGATATAAAACTTCTTATAAAAATATGCAATCTTTTTGCAGTGGAAGTAAGCTTGCGGATAAGAACATCACTAAATTAAATGTCAAGTTTATTTCAGAATATGAATTTGGTTGAAAAGTACCCGCAACTGTGATTACAACACCACAATGAAATACCTGCCAATTTCAAAAAAATCATTATCCGTTGCCTGAAAACCGGTGGCTGCAAAAAGATCCTTTCCTAAGATTTAATATGGCAAAAAGAAAAGTTGAAAGAACGGCCTTATCAGAATTTGAATTACAAAAATTGTTGGAACAAAAATTTGCAATGGAAAGACTAGCCATAGTAAACGATTTTTTTCTTTTTAGTTGTTATTCTGGTCTAGCCTATGCTTATGTACAAAAATTGAAACGTTCTGAAATAGTGATTGGAGTAGACGGTGAAAAATGGATATTTACCCGGCGACAAAAAACGGATGTCACTTCCCGGATACCCTTGTTGCCAATTGCACTGCAAATCTTAGATCGATATAAAGATAATCCCCAATACATCTATAGAGATCGGGTATGACCGGTTTTGAGTAATCAAAAAATGAATGCTTATTTAAAAGAGATAGCTGATGTGTGTGGTATAACAAAAAATCTTACCTATCATCTTACCAGGCATACATTTGCGGCTACAGTCACATTAAGTAATGGAGTTCCCAATGAAACGGCTTCTAAAATGCTGGGGCATAGAAATTTAAAAACGACCCAGCATTATGCAAAGATTTTGGATAAGAAGATAAGCGAGGATATGAAGGGTTTACGGGATAAGTTTGCGGGAAAGATTTTATAATTTGAGCGACAGATTGTAATTGAAAAATTAAGCCAGTAAACCTTATCTAAACATATCCCTGCGAGCAAGTACATTCAAAAACGGTAGTATAGTTATTTAATTTTGCGTTTAGCCGTTGGAGAGTTGGGAGATAGGTCCAGTTACGCCGTAATAAATCCTCTATTTTATTAATTGGATGCTTGGCGATGTGTTGCAAAACCTCTCTTAGCCAGATGTAGTGATTGTTGATATCTATTTAGACATTAATTGAAAATTAAAAGGAGCAATAGTAATGTCCAGTTCTTTATTCATTGATTTAACATATAAATTTTGAAGTTCATGTACAAATTGAATGCTGAGATCACCGCTTTCATCAGTAAATGTACATTTGGGTAGGGAGCCGGAACTGATAACAGTAAAACCTCCAAGTGAATAATAATTTTTTCCTTGTGGTTCCTGGTTTAATGATTGTAACTGAAAGCCGCAACTGGCAAGTATATCACCAGATAATGGAATTCCTTTTATGCCTCGGGGCATTAATAATTCTATTTTCGGTTGCATTTCATACCTCCCGTATTCGTCTTTCTTTAATAATGAATATTCAGTACCATTAGCAATTGAAACACCCAATTCATCCATATCCAATATTATATGAGCGGCTATAAGGCTGCCAGGCATCTTTAAAGATATCCAGTTACCGATTCGTAAGTCATTTAAGGGAATCATAAATAAATGTAGTTTTCTCTTCTAAATAATTCTAAAACTAGAATAAACTCTACTCGGGAGAATGAAGTTTTGTGCCACTGCAGGTAAAAATCTTCGCTCTTTTCAAAGCCCAACCCCCCTTGGTTTCATGTTCGTTCGGCTGGTTTTGCGATTGGCAATCAATAACAACTATCATAACGTAAAATAAAGATAAGTAAAACCGGTGGCTAATTTTTATATGTGCATGTGACAAAAGGTTTGCTTTTTTGATGTCTTAAGTTAATTATAATTAGTATTTGTCGCTATGCTGATGTGGGTGATTGCCGGGCTTCAGGATATTTGCTAATTTTCGAGGTATGCAAGCGCATTTTTTACTAGTATCTAAGCGGAAAAGTTTCAAAATTAAACCCTTCGAATATTTTCCAAACTCGATTTTCTTTTTCCGAAGTTTACAAGTTCCTATCAAAATATAATGACGTGGTGTTTTTAATACCTACCCTTACTATTTTCGGTTTTTAAATTTTCTTTTTGGCATACAGGGCCTGATGGAATTTTTGCAGTTCGGTCTTCAGTATGTTTTTCCCCAACATCCGGGTGCGATGGTAAATGGGATGCCGACTGCACATGCCCACCCTTTCATGCGTCAACATTTCATAAGCGATATGAAATATGTTTGGCCCGATTTGCATGGCAAAGAAAGAGGATTGTCGATTGAACCTTTTTATCCAAAACAACCAGCGGCAGCCAAAAAAGATGAAGAGCTATACAAATTACTTGCTCTTATAGATGTTATACGGGTAGGTAGGACAAGAGAAATTAAAGTAGCAGTTGAAGAACTCTCTAAAATCATGCTTAATGAGCGCTCATACCAACCTTCTTAGAATTAAAACCGTCCACGATGCCCCGGGCTCATTACGGGATGAAGTAGTTTTCGTGGGTGGAGCGACGGTCTCTTTATATGCAGAACGGGAGGAAGTATTAAGGCCAAAAGATGAAGTTGACATATTCTGGAAATATGGACGTATAATGATTACGTTGCAGTAGAAGAAAAAATTGCGCAAGCCTGGATTTGTAAACGACCAGTTCTCACGTGTGATTTGCAGGTTTACAATCGGCGCCGTCACTGTTGACATAATGCCAACAGGCGAAAATGTGTTAGGATTCTCAAATCGATGGTACCCTAAAGGATACAAAAATGCTTTGGAATATAGGAAAGATGGAAACCGTGTCATTAAGATTTTGTCTGCTCCTTATTTTATTGCAACAAAACTGGAAGCTTTTAAAAACCGTGGAAAAAACGATGGACGTACAAGTACTGATTTTGAGGATATTGTTTTTGTTTTGGAAAACAGATCTTCGATTTGGGAAGACTAAATTTTGCCACGGAGGATGTAAAAAAATATCTTAAGAATGTTTGTAAAGAGCTGCTATCGATCCCTTACTTTCGGGAATGGATAGATGTTCATGCTGGTTTTGGATCACCATCTGCTGCTTCATATATTATCAAGAAACTAAAAGAATTTGCAGGTTAAACATTTTAACATGAAAAATATTTGCTTACTCTTCCTGTTATTGGCAATTGCATTGTTTGGTTATGGGCAGGCTACCAAACCGTCCGGGAGCCAGCGAAAAGAAATTACCGCGCTGATAGATCAGTATTCGATGGACCGTGAATCAAGAGATACCATACTTCTTAAAAAGATACTTACATCCTGGCGTTTAACAGCCAGGCTGAAATCATAATTTGAAGAATGTCTTCATGTGGACTATATAGGTTTAAATATTCCGCCAACAGATACCGAAATGTGGAATTATGCTTTAGTCAAGAATCTTATTATTGTGACTAATGATGAGTATTTTTTAGATTTTGCAAACATAAAAGGTTTTCCTCCTAAAGTAATTCTTTTAAAAACAGGTAATCAGAGCAACAGCTATTTTGAAGCCTTGCTTATAAAACATAGAGACAATATACAATCCATGCATCAATCCGATGATTACGGCATTTTAGAACTGTTTTAAATTCCCTTACCAGGTTAAAATACGTCTTGCTGTTTTGTTAGCGGTCGTCCGCCGAAAACTGCATTCAGGGCCTACCGGAAATTGACTACCCTACCCACAGTGGGATTTTTAACATTCATTAATCTCCGATTGAAGCAGTAAAGCGCTATGCCAATAGCATATAGGTATTAGGGATGGCAATAACGAAGCCCTATACATTAACAAGTCGCAAGCGTATTGTGGGATCGTTTACGACGTTAAAGGAAGAGGATATTTGAACAGTTTATGATACAAACTTTAATCTTGAATCGATTTGTCGAAGGTGCAAAGGATAAGGGGCGAAATGGAGAATCGACCCGCACAAAAAGGATTGGGTTGATTAGAAACAAAAAATACAATAGATTTTGCAATGGACCTTGCTCATGCAGCATGTTTCCCCATTCTGCTGAATTATTACAATAAGTGGTAAAATAAGGGGTTACAAACAGGGAAATACCGGGTGAATTGTTAAATAAAGTATCTTACGCAAAAGTGCATGCAAATGCAATAATTGATTTATTGATCAGGGAAACAGGCAAAACCAAATCAATGGTCAAGATAACTGCTCAATCAAAATGATGTAACAGCCATGAAAAAATATTGTACTTATTTATTCATACTATACTGGCTGTTGCCGGTAAA
>JBDTLZ010000009.1:0-6181 GCA_039934515.1 Ginsengibacter sp. | reverse complement strand
GACAATTATATATACACCCCCTTCAACACATTTATTTTCAAAAGATTGTGTATGCCGCTTTTGTTGCGTCACAAACGCAGGAGGAATTTGGATTGCACCCTATCTCACAGCCTGGTGGAAATAACTGCCCAGCAAAAAAACAAGTTGCGAAGGAGTTAGGAAAGCTTACAGTACCTTAGTAGCACGGTTTTACAAAAAAATGTTTTTTAGATGCCGTTAAAAAGAGAGGAAGTGCTTATCCGGTCGTTATTCGGGATTGCAGAATATACCCGGTAATTTATATTGACCCATTTAATTATCTCCAATTGAACGCAACTATATAATTTTGTAACATTTTTATAAAATTGACATATGCCAACTGTAAACAGGAGAGAATTTATAAACCAAACATCGACGGCATTACTGGGTTTTGCCTTAGCCGGAAACGCTGTTCCTTTTAATAAAAAATACAGGCCATTGTTGTCATTCTCCACATTAGGTTGCCCGGGCTGGACATTTGAGCAGATTTTGAATTTTGCAGACGAAAACGGATACGACGGTATTGAATTACGCGGCATACTGAGGCAACTCGACCTTACCAAATGTCCCGAGTTTAATAGCAAGGAAAATATACTGTCAACGCTTAATCTTATTAAGCAAAAAAAAGTAAAAATTATTGATCTCGGATCATCTGCGTCTATGCATTATGCAGAGCCTGCAGCGCGTAAAAAAAATTTAGACGAAGCCAAAGAATTTATACAACTGGCCGGGCAAATTGGCTGTCCGAATATCAGGCTGTTTCCAAAGGATTTTCCAAAAGACCAGGAAAAAAATGAAACCATAGACCTCATTGTTAAAGGCCTTCAGGAGTTGGCTGTATATGCAAATAATGCCGGGGTAACTGTTCTCTTGATAACCTATGGTACGGCAGTCGACAGCACTGACACCATCGAAAAAATCATGCGGGCTGTCGATCATCCGAATGTTGGTATTGGCTGGGATGTGGCCAGTATGTGGTTTGCGACGAAAGAGTCACCGGTAGAAGTTTACAAAAGGCTGAAAAAATATATTCGCATCATACATGTAAAGGACCTTAAATTAGTGAATGGTGAAGAACAGGGGGCATTGCTGGGAAGGGGCGATACACCAATTTTCGAAACAATGGATGCTATGGCAAAGGATGGGTTTAATGGCTATTATAGCTTTGAGTGGGAAAAATACTGGCAACCCGATATCCTGGAACCGGAGATCGCACTTACCGATTATGCCAAAGTGATGAAAAAACATTTTAAAATTAAATAATATAACAGGTATGTGTAAACGATTTAGATGTGCACCCGGTATTTGCACCTTATTTGATTAAACCCATAACTGCGAAACTGATTCTTCTTAGTCAATCATAATCATGAAAAAAATAATACCCCTTGTTATAATTGCTGCGTTGTTTGTTGTCAATTTAATTTCCTGTAATTCCAGCCCTTCAACCGGGGGAGATGGTATCTCTGCAGATTCTGTAACGGTTATAAAAGGTGAGGCTATTTTCACTCAGAATTGCAGCACCTGTCACAATTTCAAACAGGGTAGCATCGGCCCTCAATTGGGAGGTGTGACAGATTCAATGCCTGTAGACTGGATAAGGCATTTCATCAGGGATCCCAAAAAAATTATTGAATCGGGGGATGCGCGCGCCGCTCTATTGTTTAAAAAATACAAAGTGGTAATGCCGGGTTTTTCAGCTTTTTCTGATGACGAAGTCAGTAGTCTTATTGCATTTATGCATTCCCATAAAGGGGCGCATAAACGTGCGGGAAACTATGATGCCAATGCATTGTCAAATCCAATTAAAGATACGATCAGCCTTTCTAACCTGGTGGTAGACCTTACGCTGGTAACACAAATTCCCCCATCGAGTGATAGTGGTAAACTACCACTGACCAGGATTACCAAATTAGATGTTGAGCCACAAAGCGGAAACTCTTTTATCCTCGATCTACGGGGAAAATTATATAAGCTACAAAACAACAAGCCACATGTGTACATGGATATAGCCAGGCTGCGGCCTAAATTTATTACTGAAGCGGGGCTGGGAACTGGTTTTGGAAGTTTTGCTTTTCATCCTGATTTTGCGCGAAATGGCTTATTGTATACAGCGCATTCGGAAGTACCTGGTTCCGGCAAAGCCGATTTTAGTTATGACGATTCTATAAAAGTGGCATTACAATATGTGCTCACAGAATGGAAAACCGGGCATCCGGGGGCTGATACATTTTCTGGAACCAGCCGCGAAATATTGCGGATAAATATGCCTTATATTATTCATGGCATCCAGGAGATTACTTTTAATAATTTGGTTAAACCTGGAAAAAAAGATTACGGTATGTTATACGTGGGTGTAGGAGACGGTGGTTGTGTTGAACAAGGCTACCCATTTCTTACACACAGCCCCGAAAAAATATGGGGCACCATTCTCCGGATAGATCCACTGGGCCGCAACAGTTCCAATGGCCAGTATGGTATTCCGTTTGACAACCCTTATACTAAAAACCAGGATAAAAACACGTTGCGGGAAATTTATGCATTGGGCTTTAAAAACCCGCACCGGATCACCTGGGGTAAGGCAGGCCAGATGATGGTTTGCAATATTGGTGAAGGAAATATCGAATCGGTAAATATGATCTTACCGGGCCACGATTATGGTTGGCCTATCAGGGAAGGAAATTTTGTTTTGGATCCCTATGGCGATCTTACTAAAGTTTACCCGCTCCCGGCGAATGACAGCATCTATCATATTACTTATCCTGTTGCCGAATACGATCACGACGGTGGCTGGACAGCTATTTCGGGAGGCTATGAATATTTGGGCACAACCATACCTCAATTGCTTGGCAAATTTCTTTTTGGCGACATTGCATCCGGCAGGTTATTTTATATTGAAATGAATGATGTAAAGCAAGGCAGATTAGCAGAAATTAGAGAATGGAAATTTACATTGAACGGAAAGCCATTGACCTTCAAAGACATTGCCGGAAACGATCACCGTGTTGACATGCATTTTGGCAGAGACGCCAGGGGAGAATTATATATCCTAATAAAGCCAGACGGTAAGATTTATAAATTAGTGAGTGCATCATCTAAAGGAAACTGGCCACGCAATCGCCAGCAAAAATAGTCATCTGCGATTGTTGAATACAGGGAGTGGCTGTCGTTGCATATTTTTGCAATGATAATGGCATTATCCAGTTTTATTTTGAAGGTCACCTTACGTTTTTATCAGGCAATACCGGCTTTTAAGAATTTCACTTTGTTTTAGTGCTTATTTACGGTATCCTTTTTCCAAGACGTCAACATTGATATGAATAAAAAGTCCCTTATTTTATTATCGATAATAATAACCCTGCACTGCAAGTCGGTTGCCCAGGAAAAACGATTTTATATCGCAAACGATGACCACACCGACTATATGTGGACTGCAAACGAAGTGGCTTATAAAAATGCGATGCTTACCACTTTAGATAGATATCTCGTTCAAATCGATTCAACTATTGCCGCCGGGCTTCCGTTTATACACCAGGCCAAATACAATTGTGACGGAAGTTTTTGGTTTTGGCTTTATGAAAAGAATAGGAATGTGGCGCAAATGATTAACCTGGTCAATAGGGTTAAATCCGGCCATATAACGGTGCCCTATAATCCACTGGCTGTCTTATACGGCGGAATGCCGGCAGAAGCCAGTTTGCGGGGAATGTACTATGCCGGCCATTTACAAAAGAAATATGGAATTGATATGAAACTCGCCGTAACTATGGAAGGCCAGGTACTGCCGCTTGGTTTAAGTTCATTATGGGCGGGAAGTGGTGTAAAATATAGCTGGCGGGGAGTTTGTGCCTGTGTGAGTGTGATGAACAAAGAAGATCTTCAGCACCGCGACAATGAAGTATATTATTACAAAGGCCTGGATAGTCAAAAAGTACTTATGAAATGGTATTCGCTGGCACAGGTAATACCGCCCTGTGGTATCGATGGCAACCAAAGCCTCGGCGGATATGCAGAAGCACGATGCTTATCCGATGATCTGATAAACCGCATGCGCCAGAAATCTTTAGTTAGCCGGAAAAAAATTATCGGTGCATTTGGATACGGCTGGGATGACCTGCAGAGTTATACCAATGGATTCATCTCGTTGGCGACCACTTCGTCCAACACAGGTGAAAAAATCATCGTATCAAATGAAATTGATTATTTTAAAGATATCGAAGCAGTTTATGGAAAAACGTTGCCTGTAGAAACGGTAGCCCGCGGAAACGAATGGGACATTTATGTAGCCTCACTCGCAGAAGTTTCCGCCAGGATAAAACGAAGCGTTGAAAAACTTCGGGCGGCTGAAGCCCTCGCAACCATTGTTTCATTAAGTCAACCTGGTTTTGCAAAAAGTCTTACCGAAATGAGAGACAGCGCCTGGATGAGTATAGGACTTTATCCTGAACATGATTGGACGGCAGATGGGCCTGTTCCCAGGATCGAAAGAGCCACATTCCAAAGAAAGCTGGAACATAACTTTAGCAGGTACACAGACACTTTATATACCCTGGCATTACAATTATTGGGGAAACAAATTAAAGGACCTCACAATAAGCAAAGATTCTTTGTCTTCAATTCTTTGAATTGGAAAAGAAATGATTTTGCTGATCTCCCATACCAGGGCAACAATGATATAACCGTAATAGATGTTTTCGAAAAGAGGGCTGTATTATGGCAACTGATTATTAAAAACGGTCAGCGTTATTTACGAATCCTCGCAACCAATATCCCGGGAATCGGGTACAAGGTTTTTGAAATTATCGAAAAACCAACCGCAATAAAAAGGAGTGCGGCAACTTTAACGGGGCACTCATTTGAAAACAACCGGTATAAAATTAACCTTACGACGCAGGGTGTTATTACCAGCATTGTTGATAAATTAAATGATGGCAGGGAATTGGTAAAACCTTCCCCTGAAGGCTGGTATTGTAATGATATGGGATCGAATACCGCCATCAACGGAGATAGTTTGTTCGTGGATAATGAAGGTCCCGTTTCAGTGACAGTACGAGCGCGTAGCTATGATACAGTAAAACATACTTCATCCATAACATTGTTCAATTCACTTATTCCGAGAATTGACATTCAAAACAATATTGAACAAAATTTTTCATCTGTCCTAACCACTGCGTTTTCTTTCAATATCAGCAACCCTGATATATGGCATGAAGAAATTGGCGCGGTAATAAAGGCAAAACTGGCAAATAATGGCGGACACTATGCAGCCAAAAATGCACGCTACGACTGGCTTACCCTGAATCATTTTGCCAGTGTGGTCACGGAAAAATTTAATTTGACTTTGGCCAACAGGGATTGTTATTTTTTTAAACCTGGGAAAAGTACACATGATGCGTTGGATGAAAATGCATCTTATATAAGTGTTTTGACGGGTGGCCAGGTTGATGGGAACAATCTTGGAATACGCGGTCAGGGTGGTGATTCTTCTTTTGAACAGCAATTCTCTCTTTCAGTTCATGATGGCACGTTTAACAAAGCCGCTTCCATGAAATCTTCGCTGGAATTCCAACAGCCATTAATAGCCGCTATGGTTGAAGGTGAAAGAGCTGCTGATTTGCCTGCCGATCATTATTCATTTATTAAAACGAAAGATCCGGGATTTATTCTTTGGGCATTAAAGCCAGCCGAAGAAGGTATTAAGCAGGGTGGAATTATTGCAAGAATCTGGAACTTAAATGAATCGTCGGCAATATCCGGTTTGAAATTTAACACGGCTGTATCTTCTGCAAAAGAAACTACCCACGTAGAAGTTGATTTGAAATCTATTCCGGTTGATAGAAATGTGTTGCAGGTAATGGTGGAGGCACAACAAATGAAAACTTTTCGTATAAAATTCGGTAACAGCCTTAGTGTAAAATGAATTCCCGGGAGCACTCTTCAGTTACTTTATTACCAGATGAACCGGTAGCAGTAATAATCACGCGGTAAAATCCAAATTTCTCCTGTATTAGTCTTTGGGACACCCGATGTAGAAAATCAAGTCAATACCTCAAAGGTTCTCACAAAACTTCAAAATCCTGTGGCGAAAACCGGTGGTATTATTTCAAGTTTACTTGACGTCACCGCAGCCAATCAACAGCTAATTTTTTATTTTAAGGTGTCATCG
>JBDTLZ010000008.1:0-6293 GCA_039934515.1 Ginsengibacter sp. | reverse complement strand
GTACATTCAACTATAAATCCTGGATATCATCCCACAAATCTTTCCACTCCGGGTTTTTAGAATTGACTAATAACTCTTTTACTCTTCTGCTTCCACCTTTGATTTGCTTTTCTCTCCAGATAGCTTCTTCTATACTGGGAAGAAATTCAAACCAGACAATCTTATTGCAGTTATACTTTGCTGAAAAGCCTTTAGGATAAAATTTTACCTTATGCTCATAAATTCTTTCTTTTAATTCCGAGGTTACACCAGCATACAAAACTGTATTGTGAGAATTTGAAATTAAATAAACAAATCCACCACGTCGCTCACTCACTGCCTTAATTTCTTATACGCGTTAATGAGCCCGTTGGTTGAAGAATCATGCGAACTGATCTCAGTATCATTATCTAATTCAGGCAATATCTTCTTTGCAAGCTGTTTGCCCAACTCAACACCCCACTGATCGAAACTGTATATATTCCAGATGATGCCCTGCACAAAAATCTTATGCTCATACAAGGCAATGAGTTCACCCAATGAGGAAGGAGTGATCTTTGTGACCAGGAAAGAATTGGTGGGCTTGTTTCCTTCAAATACTTTGAAAGGAATTAATGCCGCCGGAACTTTTTCTTCAATAAGCCCTTCCCTGCTTTTACCGTTCATCAGGGCTTCGGTCTGTGCGAAAAAATTTGATAATAAAATCCGGTGATGCCCGCCAATGGGGTTATGCGTGAGTACCGGCGCTATAAAATCACAGGGAATAAGCAATGTTCCCTGGTGTATCAATTGATAAAATGCGTGCTGCCCGTTTGTGCCAGGTTCGCCCCAAATAACCGGCCCGGTTTCATAGGTTACTTTATTGCCATTGCGGTCCACATGCTTGCCGTTGCTTTCCATATTCCCCTGTTGAAAATAAGCTGGAAAGCGATGCATATATTGATCATACGGCAATATAGCCTCCGATTGTGCTCCAAAGAAATTGATGTACCAAAGGCTGATGAGCGCCATCAATACCGGAACATTTTTTTCAAAAGTATTTTCACGGAAATGCTTGTCTACTTCATAGGCGCCTTTTAATAAACTTTCAAAATTATCATACCCGATCGTTAGTGCGATCGAAAGGCCAATAGCACTCCAAAGGCTGTAACGACCGCCAACCCAATCCCAAAAAACGAACATGTTTTCTTTATCAATGCCAAATTCCTCAACGTCTTTTTCATTGGTGCTTAATGCCACAAAATGTTTGGCAACAGCCTTGTCATCCTGTGCACTTTTCATAAACCAGTCTCTCGCAGAGTGAGCATTGGTCATAGTTTCCTGCGTTGTGAACGTCTTGGAGGCTATCAAAAAAACGGTTTCATCGGGAGTGATCTTCTTAAGTACCTCTGCGATATCAGATCCATCAATGTTGCTTACAAAATAAGTTTGAATGCCCTTGACCCAATAAGGCTTCAACGCTTCTGTAACCATCACCGGGCCGAGATCACTTCCTCCAATACCGATGTTGACAAAATACCTGATCTTTTTCCCGGTATAACCTTTCCAATCACCATTGTGTATCCCCGCGCAAAAGTTTTTCATTTGATCAAGTACTCTTTTCACTTCGGGCATCACATCTTTGCCTTCCGAAAAGACCGGCTCTCCTGAAAAATTTCTAAGCGCTGTATGCAAAACAGAACGTCCTTCACTTTCATTAATTTTTTCCCCGGTAAACATTGCCTCGATAGCATCACGCAAACCGCATTCATCAGCTAATTGTAACAATAGCCGCAACGTTGTGTCTGTTATTATATTTTTAGAGAAATCACAAACTATTTCCGGTACCGCAAACGAAAACTTGCTGAATCTGCCGGCATCCTCTTTAAACAGATCCTTAATATGCACATTTTTCATCTCTTCAAAATGCTTTTGCAATTGTTTCCATGACCCGGTTTCTGTTGGATTTATTTTTGGAAGCATTCTATACTTTTAATTGTTAAAAAATTATTGACGACGAAGTTACGGTATGCCTGCATAAATTGAACGATGAAAGCGGGAAACCGCTACGCCTGATGGTTTTTTAACGATAACAGTTATCCGGCCTAAAATTTAATGTAGCGATCACAAATAATTTTTTGCGGGATGTAAAAATTACTTTTACTTGCACACAGATATGAGGATGGGATGCGCTCCGCTAAACACCTGAAAATCCAAATGATTGCCTATATGGGAAAGGAAAATAAAAAGATATTATTAACTTTTGATATCGAAGAATTTGATCTCCCGAACGAATATGGAATGTCTTTAAGCGTTGCCGAACAAATGGCGATTGGTAAGCAGGGGCTTGATGTTATTCGGGAAATCCTGGATGCTCCAACCACTAGCTGTACATTGTTCACTACCGCGAATTTTGCCCTTAAGTATCCTGCACGTATAGCAAAGCTTTCTCTTGACCATGAAATTGCATCTCACACTTTCTTTCATTCTTCGTTCAGGCGGGAGGATCTTTTGAACTCGAGGCAGGTTCTGCAGGACATCATTTCAAAACGGGTCTATGGCCTTAGAATGCCCCGCATGAAAAAGATCGAAGGCGGGTGGATAAGAAAAGCAGGATACAGTTATGACGCTTCTTTAAACCCGACATGGATACCGGGGAAATATAATAATTTTCGCATGCCGCGAAATTGTTATGAAGAAAATGGTATTACAAGAGTTCCCGCCTCGGTATCGGCAAATTTCCGCATTCCCTTATTCTGGCTGGCTTTTAAAAACCTGCCTTATGCATATTTCAAAAGGTTGGCATTGCAAGCCTTCCAAAAAGACGGCTACCTTTCTTTATATTTTCATCCCTGGGAATTTTTAGACCTGAAGGATTTTAACCTGCCGGCAATTATAAAGAGAAAATCGGGACCTGAACTTTTAGACAAGCTGAAACGCCTGATTTCCGATCTAAAGACAGTAGGAGAGTTCACAACCATCCAGTCATTTCTTGAAAGCAGTGAACCTCGCCTGGTATATGCTTTAGAAAGGGCACACCAGGATTTTGGATAAATTCATTAATACGTTATCACCAGTATTTGTTTGTGAAATTTTCGAAATTTATTGTTTGCTTACGTGGTGTTTACAATTCATTTTAATAAACACCAGGCACCTGCAATTATTCGGTATCCATCTTTATCACTGTATTAAAGGCTTCAATCCCCTTATCCCCATATCCACAACCTGGTCTCCATTTAACGGATCGTAAGTGTTATTGCCATCCATATCTTTCCATTCGAAACTCTTATTGGTAGATAATGAAATGATTACATTAATATTTGAAGTCTCATTTCCTGAAATTACCAGGGGAACTGCAAACTGGCCCGTAACTACACAGGAACCTGGCGGAATTGGCGAAGATGCAAATAGAGGATTGGGAACAGTGGTCGCTCCGGGAGGCGCCTGTCCAGAGTCCACAATCCCGAAACCAGCAGTGGAAGCTTCAAAAGCCCAAAACCCCTGCGCCCTGTTTCCATTTACATTTACTACCGAATCTTTCACTTTAAAATTTTGTACATAGGTGCGGAAACCAATAAAAGAGGCTACTGTAGTATATAATGAAAGGCCAGCGGCATTTAATTTAATAGTATAGTTTTGATAAGCCAATGAAACCCTTAACCAATTGTAAGTCCCGGGTTTTACATCTTTCAAGGCAACACTCAAAAACGTTTCTCCATCACCTGCAAATTTTGATTTACTAAAATCGATCGCGGAAGTGCCTCCCTGGTCAGTTTCGGGGGCTTTATATAAAACATCGCCACTTCCAAGTAATGTAAACTGATCGGGTGTCAGCTCAAGATAGTGAGCGCTCATTTTATTAAACACTGGCGACTGGGCCTTATTACCAACCGCAACTCCAGCCGGCACTCCAATGTTATTCAGCCGTTCCTGGGTAGAGTCAAATTTAAAAATGAAATTAACCTGCACACTGGCTGTGGCATCCTTTTTTTTGCAGGAAAATAATGCAAATGAAAACAGGCAAATGGAAAGAATTACAGGCTTCAGCATATTTTAAGTTTGTTATTAATATTAAACGTAAAAAATTAAAAGTTATGCAAAAGCCAATTTTCATAAGGCTATGCCATCCTTTGACATGGCAAAACGATAAAGGTTTATAATTATGGAAATTCCTGCCTGCCAAACATTATGAAAGGACTTTGGGAGTTGCCTGCATAGAAAATTACCTGCATACCAGCCTATCTGGGTTTAGAAAGTCCAGGTAAGGGCCTGTATTGCGACAACTTTTATAACGCATGTATGACCTGTAATGTTCTGTCGATCATCTCTTCACTTATGTCCAGGTGGAATACCATTCTTATTTGTGTGGGTGAAATGGCAATCACTAAAATATCCTGGGCTTTAAAAGCGGCGGCCAGGGATCCGGCAGTATAGTTATCTACAACTTCGAAAATGATAATATTTGTCTCAACGGGCATCATTTTCCCCGTAAAACTTTTTTTCAATAAAGCTTCGGCGATTTGTTTGGCAAAAAGATGGTCTTTATGCAGCCGCTCAATATTATTTTGTAAGGCGTAAATTCCAGCGGCAGCGAGATAACCAGCCTGGCGCATGCCGCCTCCAAAAACCTTTCTAATGCGCCTTGCCTTATGAATAAAATTCTTGTCTCCCAATAACACACTACCTACCGGGGCTCCCAACCCCTTACTGAGGCACACTGAAATACTATCGAAGAGCTGGCCATAATCCTTTGGGTCCTCCTTATTCTCAACAATGGCATTAAAAATCCTCGCCCCATCTAAATGAAACTGCAGGTTTTTACCGAGGCAAACTTCCTTAAGCCTTTGTAATTCAGCCATTTCATAGCAACTCCCCCCTCCACGATTGGCTGTATTTTCAACGCTTACCAGCCTGGAAACGGATTTATGTACGTCATCAGCATTAATAGAAACCATCACCTGTTCTGCCGATAATCGCCCGCGATCCCCAACAATTGGCTTCACCTGGCACCCCGAATTAAATGCAATGCCACCGCCTTCATAGATATAAACATGGCTCAACCGGTCACAAATTACTTCATCACCAGGTTGGGTATGGCACTTTATCGCTACCTGGTTTGTCATCGTACCACTCGCACAAAACAACCCTGCTTCCATTCCAAACATCCCTGCGGCCAATGCTTCCAACTCATTTACTGTAGGGTCTTCACCGAATACATCATCCCCAACTTCAGCGCTAAACATTGCTTCCAGCATTTGTGGCGTAGGTTTTGTAAAAGTATCTGAACGGTATTCTATCATATTGCTAAGTTATTGATGATTCATTGTTAATGGTGTACCCTTTTTTAAGGTATCATTTAAATTAATGAAAACATGTTTTCGCCCTCACAATCTTTTACATTCCAACGATTTATTTACATAAAAGGCTATGAAATGCGAATTTTGCGTTGTAAATTTGCAAAAGATTTCGGAAATTATAAGCGATTAACACTTCTTTTGCAGCATTCCCCCACTTATTAATGTCTTATAATCAAACGTATACTAAATATTAAATATAAAACATGAGGCAACTTAAAATTGCTACGCAAATTACCAACAGGGATTCACAAGCGGTTGAGAAATATTTGCAGGAAATTTCAAAGATTGGAATGATCACTCCGGAAGAGGAGACTATTTTAGCACAGAAAATTAAAATGGGCGACCAGAGAGCGTTAGAACGCCTCACAACAGCCAACCTACGTTTCGTAGTTTCAGTTGCAAAGCAGTACCAGCACCAGGGGCTTTCATTAAGTGATCTAATTAACGAGGGCAACCTCGGGCTTATTAAAGCGGCACAACGCTTTGACGAAACCAAGGGTTTCAAATTCATTTCATACGCAGTTTGGTGGATTCGCCAGTCCATTTTACAGGCGTTGGCAGAGCAGGGCAGATTAGTCCGCTTGCCTCAAAACAAAATTGGCACCTATAACAAAGCTAACAAAGCCTACATGGCTTTTGAACAGGAACATGAGAGAGAACCTTCAACAGAAGAACTTTCTGAAATTCTTGAGATGAGCGTAACTGAAATTAATAACATTTTCCAAAGTAATACCCGTCATACTTCATTGGATGCGCCGGTACATGAAGCTGAAGATGTTGCAATGGGTGATCTTTTAAAGGGTGGGGGAGAAACAGATGAAGATGTAATGCACGATTCATTGAAGAATGAAATTCGCCGCGTATTAAAGTCATTGAGCCCACGTGAAGCTGAAATTGTTAACGCATATTTTGGACTGGATGGTGAAAATGGTGTTACCATTGAGCAGATCGGACAGAAATATGATCTTACAAAAGAAC
>JBDTLZ010000007.1:0-5466 GCA_039934515.1 Ginsengibacter sp. | reverse complement strand
CAGCTACATTTTTAAGGATTCATTTTGGACTATATTGTAATTCATTTTGGTATTATAAGTTTTTCTGAAACCAGTTCACTGATTTTTTTATAGTAATAAGACAGGTTAATACGATTTTCCATAAAATATTTTCCTTTGAATTGGCCTTATATTTTACATGTAAGCGATTTTTTAATATTTTACACCTAATCACAATATCTTTGTCGAAAAACGTCATGGCTGATCAAACTCAAGTTCCCAACCAGCTGAATATAGAAATTTCGGAAGAAGTATCAGAGGGCGTTTATGCAAACCTTGCCATCATTACACACAGCCATGCCGAATTTGTAGTGGATTTTGTAAATGTAATGCCGGGAACACCGAAAAGTAAAGTAAAAAGCAGGATAATATTAACTCCCACCCACGCAAAACGGTTCATGAAGGCTATGATAGATAATGTCAAAAAATTTGAATCCGCTAATGGCACTATCCAGGACATCGAAGCAGTCGAACTTCCCTTGAATTTTGGCGGGCCTACCGCACAGGCATAATTGCGGTAGATGGAGTATTTTTAGCCGGTATTTCTGATTCAGATGGTAACCTCATTTACTGGGGTTTTTCTATCTTTAAATGTCGCCTTTTTTTTAATAATTGCTCTATAAAATACCTTCATCCGCAAAACTGAAATATCCTTCATCACTTACGATCAGGTGATCGATAACCTGTATATCAAGGTACTTGGCGGCGGCTTTAATTTTGTGTGTCAAATCTTCATCCTGCCTGCTTGGTTTTAAACTTCCTGATGGATGGTTGTGGCACAATACGATCGACGTCGCTTCTACTTCAAAGGCCTTTTTAAAAATAATTCGGGGATCTACCACCGTACTGGTCATGCCACCCTTACTTATTATTTCAAAATGGTTGATCTTATTTCCCTTATTAAGATAAACTACGCCAAAAACCTCGTAAGGATAGTCCTTGAGCGTTGTTTTAAGGTATTCAGCGAGTTCGTTACTCGACCGTACAAAAGTCTTACTGAGAAAGGAGGTTGCCTGGCGCCTGCGTCCCAGTTCCAGCGCGGCAACCAATGTGATAGCTTTTGCCTCGCCAATTCCTTTAATTGTCATAAGCTCCCTGAGTGATACCTTACCCATTTCATTCAGATTATTTTTCCCCAAAGCCATCACTTCTTTTGCCAGTTCAACTGCACTTTTATTTTTGCTCCCGGTACTTATCAAAATAGCCAGCAGTTCGGAATCGCTCAAACTTTCTTTCCCCTTTCCCAATAGTTTTTCCCGTGGCCGGTCATCGGCAGCCCAGTTTTTTATCGAGGTGGAAGACTTGTTAGAACTTTCCATACTTTTAAGTTTATTGCAAGCAATATTAATTCTAAATTCGCCACATTAAATATTTGCTTTCATCAATCCCTTACAAGATGCATCCCAACGTAAAAATTTTCTCAGGTACAGGCTCGCAATACCTGGCAAAACAAATCGCTATAAAGTTTGGAGAGCCACTTGGTAAGATCAATATCCAAAAATTCAGCGATGGTGAAATTGGTGTGGAATTCCAGGAAAGTATAAGGGGGCAGTTTGTTTTTTTGGTGCAAAGCACGTTTGCTCCTACCGACAACCTTATGGAATTACTTTTAATGATAGATGCAGCAAAGCGCGCATCGGCGTATAAAGTTATTGCTGTAATCCCTTATTTTGGCTATGCCCGGCAGGATCGTAAAGACAAGCCACGGGTAGCTATTGGTTCCAAACTGGTTGCAAACATGCTTACTGCTGCCGGTACAGACAGGGTGATAACTATGGATCTGCACGCACCTCAAATCCAGGGATATTTTGATATACCGGTTGATCATCTTGATTCTTCAGCCATTTTTATTCCATATATCGAAGAACTAAATCTTGAAAACCTCACTTTTGCCGCTCCTGACGTTGGAAGTGCCAACCGCATCCGGGAAATTGCCAGCTACTTTGAAGTGGAAATGGTTATTTGTGATAAACAAAGAAAACGGGCAAATGAAATAACCAGCATGGTAGTGATCGGTGATGTAACAGACCGCGACATAATTCTGATAGATGACATCTGCGATACCGGCGGTACCCTTACCAAAAGTGCGGGGCTATTAAGAGAAAAGGGAGCCCGCAGTGTCAGGGCTTTTTGTACCCATCCTGTACTCAGTGGTAATGCTTTTGAGAATATTGAAAACAGTGTTTTGGAAGAATTGGTGGTGTGTGATACGATACCCATTCACAGGATGATCGATAAATTAAAGGTGGCTTCAGTAGCCGAATTATTTGCCATTGCCATCCGCAATGCCTTTGAAAACAAAAGTATTAACAGCCTTTTCCTTAAAAGTAAAATGCTTAAAAAGAATAAAGCGCAGTTCTTGTAGAAACTACTTATTGAAGCCCATTCACTGCCCGAGCCCACGGCTCGTTCTACCGCCAGCAGGAAGACCACAGATTTCAAAATATGCCCTTAATCCGGAATAGTTTCCTTACCTTCGCGCCTCAAAAAAATACATTAATGAAAACAATTACAATCGAAGGACAAATCAGGACCGAATTTGGCAAAGCAGCCACCCGCCAACTTCGCTCTGAGGAAAAAGTGCCAGGTGTAATTTACGGAGGTGCAAAAGAAATTAATTTTTCTGCTCCGGCAACGGCTTTCAAAGGCATTGTTTATACACCTGATTTTATGCTGGCAGAAATTACAGTCGACAGCACACCTTACAAATGCGTGTTGAAAGACCTGCAATTTGACAAAGTGAGTGACCGGCTTATTCACGTTGACTTTTTAGAACTCGTAGGTGACAGGAAAATAACAGTTTCCATACCCATTAAATTCACGGGTGTACCTGCCGGGGTAAAGGAGGGTGGAAAATTGGCAGTGAAAATGAAGGCTTTGAAAGTAAAGACCATTCCGGAATATTTGCGTGAGAATATCGAAGTAGATCTCACCGAGCTCAAATTAAATGAAAATATCAGGGTTCAGGACGTAAAAGCCGAGCATATGGAAATACTTAATTCTCCCCGTATTCCCATTGCATCTGTAGCAATGACCCGTCAGCTTAAACAAGAAGAAGCCACTGTAGCCAAAGTAGCTACGACCGCCGACACAAAAGCTGCGCCTGAGGCCAAAGCAGCAGCTCCTGCAAAAAAATAATAATTTTTTATTCCCGAATGCCTCCTTAACCGGGGGCATTTTCTTTAACGCCCACCCCTTTCTCTTTTGACGGAAGCTATAAAGTTTGCGTACATTTGCCACCTAATTTTTAAATATGGGAATGGATAGAAATACTGTTGTTGGATTTGTGTTATTGGCCCTTTTGTTTTTTGGATATTTTTTTTATACACGGCAAAGCCAGTTGGGCCTAGAAAAGGAAAAACAACATGTGCAGGATTCACTCAACAAGCTCCATCCCAATTTAGATAGTACAGCCAACACTGCATTAGCCAATAAGCCGGTTACGCACCTTGATTCATCTTCCACAGTTCAGCAGGATACTACCGGAAAAGAAGAATTTTTTACCCTTGAGAATAAAGTGTTGAAAGTAACTTTTACCAATAAAGGCGGCCAACCCCAAAAAGTAGAACTCAAAAATTTCAAAACATTTGATAAACAGCCACTTGTTATCCAGGATGGCAATTTCAATAACATTTCTTATGCTATAAATACCGGCGGGAAGCATACAGATCAAACTTCAGACTTACTGTTCACGCCTTCAAAAGTTGAAACGGCAGGTGATGGAAAACAAACGATCAGCTTCCTCCTCCAAACCAAAGATGGTCATGCCATCGAACATCAATATATTCTTGAGGCTGATGATTACATGATTGGATTTAATATAAAACTTAAGGGAGCTGATAAGTTAATTACACAGAATAAGCTTAATCTCAACTGGCAGGTAAAAGCGAATAAGCTGGAAAAGGATATAGAGTGGGAAACCCAGCAATCGCATGTAGCTTTTGTAGAGAATGGCGATTACGATTTTGAACACCTGGCAACCGGCAAGGGCGATGATAAGAAACTTGAAAAATCAGGCGAATGGATTGCTTTGAAGCAGCAATTCTTTGCAAGCTCTCTTGTCGCAAAAGATAAATTTGAAAATGCAGATTTGAAATGGGAAGTGCCGGCAGATACCAGCCTTCACATTATTGCAAAGCTCACAGCCAATATGAGGCTTAACGTTCCGGCAGGCCAGGATGCAGTGATTCCGTTGCAGCTTTTTTACGGCCCGGGCGATTATAAGATACTTAAAAATTATGGCAACCAGATGTACAATATGGTTCCGTTGGGCAGTGGCATTTTTGCCTTCGTGAAATATATCAACAGGGGATTTGTAATGCCTGTTTTTAATTTTCTAACCGGCAAAATAGCAAGCTTCGGTCTTATTATTGCCCTGCTCACAATAATCATCAGGTTGTTAATTTCCCCCCTTACCTATCAAAGTTATTTAAGTGGTGCAAAAATGAAGCTTCTTAAACCTGAGATCGATGCTATGAAGGCCAAATACGCGGATGATAAACAAACATTTGGTATGGAGCAAATGAAGCTTTTCCGCAGTGCCGGTGTAAATCCATTGGGGGGCTGTATTCCTGCATTATTGCAAATACCCATTTTCTTTGCGCTCTATAATTTCTTTAACTCCAATATCACGTTACGGGGACAAGGTTTTTGGTGGGCCAAAGATCTGTCGTCATACGATTCGATCTATAACCTGCCTTTCACAATCCCGTTCTATGGAAACCACATAAGCCTGTTTACGATACTTGCCGTAATTACCAGTCTCCTTATATCGCTTTACGGCATGAGTAATATGCAGGATAACAGCAACCCGGTGATGAAATACCTCCCTTTTATTTTCCCGGTTGTTCTTTTGGGGGTATTTAACAAGCTGCCTTCATCTCTCACGTGGTATTACACGGTCTCTAATGCCATTACCCTTTTGATTCAGTTTGTAATTCAAAAATATATCATCAACCACGAAAAAATACTGGCGCAATTGCAGGAAAACAAGAAAAAGCCTGTATCTAAAAATAAATGGCAGGAACGAATAACTGCTATGCAGGAAAGTAACAAGAAGCTACAAAGTATGCAACAGAAAAAAAATAATAACCCAAACTCGAAAAAATAACGATGGATATAGGTCTGCAACCAATACAACATGGATATTGTCTTTATAGAGAACTTGTTTTACAGGTTTAAAAAAATTACCGATGAAATTTTATAAAACAATATTGTTATTTTTTACCTGCTTTAGTATTGCAGAGTCCTTAAAGGCCCAAAAAAGCTTCGTTGAGGGAAGCCTTGTGTATAACATCTCAGTAGAAACCGGAAGTGTTGAGCCTAAAATGGCCGACATGCTTGATGGCGCAACTACAACTGTGTATCTAAAAGGGAGCCAAAGCCGTACTGAAATGATCAGCGGGTTGGGCAGCGAGGCCACCATTTACAACACGGCAACGGGCAGTG
>JBDTLZ010000006.1:0-13243 GCA_039934515.1 Ginsengibacter sp. | reverse complement strand
GTTTAAATAAAGGTATCAATTATTTTGATCGCCGTATCAATTCAGCAACCGTACCTGCAATATTTTTTGAAATGCAAGTTTGGGAATTCATAAATTCAGTCTATGCATTGATTGTATTGGTAGGATTTAACCGGGTGAGCGTCAATCCAGTTATTTTTATTTCCCCATTCGTAAAGCCGGGAAAAAATTACAAGAAGGATTAAACTAACAAAGTATATTTGCAATATCCGCTCCCGGTATTAGGATTACATCGACATAGATTTACAGGTGATTTACATAGTGTATAAGTTCATTTGGTTGAAAATCAGGCATTGGCTAAGATAAGTTCAGTTAATTATTTGTGTTTAGTTGATTGTAAACTTTAGGTCCTGATCATTTGAGAAGATGAAAGTAACCACCCGCTTAGCATTCTTTTAAACTTTTGGTTCATTCAAATAACACGATATTTTATTGTTATTAAAACATTTCGACAATTGTTGTGCAAAATATTTTGCATAAATAGTTGCCTCAGGTAGCATAACAATAGTGATCGCTTAAGTGATTTAAACAACCACGTATTTACCATCATGGCGAATCCAAGAAATTTTAGCAGGCGGAGATTTATTTCGGCAATTTCCGGTACCTCAATAGCCGCCGGAATTGTCGCCACACTCCCTGCAGTGGCAAATATGTCAGGTGTGAATGTTGTGTTCGATGGCTCCGTTCCGGAAATTATTGATACGAATGTAAATCTCTTTAAGTGGCCATTCCGCCGTATGAAGTACGGAGAAACAAAAGCGCTTGTTGCCAAATTGCGGCATCACCGTATTGATAAAGCATGGGCAGGGAACTTCGAAGCGCTATTTTCCAAGAGCATCAATGAAGTGAATGCCCGCCTGGCAAAGGAATGCCGGCTACACGGAGAAGGGGTCTTGATTCCTTTCGGAACGGTTAACCCGGCGTGGCCAGACTGGGAAGAAGATTTACGGCGTTGCCATGAAGTACATAAAATGCCTGGCATCCGGTTGTATCCAACTTACCAAACTTTTGATCTGACCCATAAAAATGTAGCACCACTTATACACGAAGCCACAGACCGGGGACTGATCATCCAGATCGTTGGAGATATGGAAGATGCAAGAGTGCATCATCCTATTGTGCTGACAAGGGAATTAGACTTCGACCCACTACTGGCGATCATGAAGGAGATTCCGGGGGCGGGAATACAGCTCTTGAACTGGAATGAACGGGTGAACCGAGGGTTACTGAAAAAACTCATTTCCGACACCAGCATTGTATTCGACATTGCATGGCTGGAAGGTACCGGGGCACTGGCCCGCCTGATCGATGGCAATTCCTGGTCCGGGCCTGAAGATCCTGTTCCGGTCGAACGGCTTCTCTTTGGATCTCACGCACCCCTATTTTCCTATCGAGAGCGGCATTATAAAATTTTTTGAATCACCATTGAATATAGACCAGATGAAAGCTGTAATGAATGGAAATGCACACAGGGTTATAAAACGTGTTTAATGATAGGTGCTATAAAAATGTAGGGTTTAAAATCCAGTAGGGATTTAAATCCAGCGATCGCGACCTGGGAAACCCGGATTCATTATTAAACAAATAAATGCTACCAATAAATACGTCGTCATGAGTTTACAGGAATTTGCTCTTAACCCATCCCTATATGGCATTCCCGATCAGCAACAATTAAAAGATCTGCGTATCTGGAGTGATCATTATCATGGTTTTGCCGGCGGCTTACAGCAACACAAAGAGATGATGTTCTATGTGAGGCGTATGGGTGTCGAAAAAGTTATTTCGCTCGACATTGGCAGTATTGAAGACGATGCTCTTATACCCTCTCCAATTGATGAAGAAGAACGCCGGATATTGGAAGATGATAAGGCCCACATCTTAGGTATTATCCGCATCGACCCGGGATATCCTGAACAAAGCTGCGCCAAAATGGAAAAATGGATCCGCAATGGCCCCTGCATTGGCATTAAATATTTACTTCAAAAGGATGGTATAACCTGCAGTCATCCCAATAATGACCGAATCGTGCGGCTGGCGGCTGAAATGGGCGCAGTTATTTATATCCATTCGTGGCTAAAGGTTGGAGGATCACCGCGATTCCCGGGTGGAGACAATTCTCCAGGCGAATCGACTCCGATGGACGTGGCAATACTTGCCAAACGATTTCCAAATGTTCCGATGATTTGCGGACATTCCGGAGGAGATTGGGAACTTGGCGCCCGCGCCATACGGCCATACGAGAATGTACTTTTCGAGTTTGCAGGCAGCTATTCCCATTCGGGGGCGGTAGACTATGCAGTGAATGAATTAGGGGCCGATCGCATAGTGTGGGGTGATCATGGCCCCGGCAGATCTTTTGCCACAGAACTTTCCAAGGTACTTGATGCGACGCTTACCCAGGCACAAAGAATGAAAATATTTGGTGAAAATTATCGACGCACCTGGGCAAAATTATTCAAAGAAAAAGGGATACCGGCCTGAACATTTTTTCGGGTTAAAATGAAGGGGAATATAAGAAGAACAGGAATGAACACAAATACTACAGATAATACACAGCTTTCACGAGGTGCAATCGATGTGCCCCGGGGAAAGACAACATCCTTTGTAAATAAACCTGCATTATTTTTTTTTAGTTATTCATCATTTAATGGCAGCCGTTTAATTCAACTTTTTCTTGCTTTACTATTCATTCTTTTTATTAGTTGCAATGGCGGAGTCACTAATGGCGTGTCTATTTCGATAAAAGCCATTGACGGCCTAAAATACGATGTGGTGCGCTTTAAAGTAAAACCCGGTGCTAAAGTGGAATTAACGCTTACCAACGCAAGTGATATGAGTCATAACCTTCTCATCACTAAACCGGGTGTACGTTTGGCTGTTGTCAACACCGCGCTTCAACTGGCTGAAAAGGGGCCGCAGATGGATTTTATTCCGAAGAGTGACGATGTATTGTGGTCCATTCCTGTCGTTTCTCCGGGACAGTCCGGTACCATTGCATTTACTGCGCCATCGCAGCCTGGAATTTATCCGTATGTATGCACTTATCCCGGGCATGGATTTGTAATGTACGGCGTGATGTACGTTACAATTGACGAAACGCTCCCGGATATCACCACCGATCTTAACGTTCCGGAATCACGGAGACAGGAAGAAATGGCCGGGGCAAAAACGAAAATACCCACAAGTGACACAGCCATTGCAAATCCCCATCCCTATAGTTTGATACCTCCATACCTGTACCATGTTTTTCTTGAAGGCGCTAGTCCGGCTGCGATTGCAGTCAATTTGCCCCATGATCTTTCTTACTGCTGGGATGCCGGTACATGCAGGTTACGATTTGCCTGGAAAGGAGGTTTTTTAGATATGTCAGAATTATGGAAGGGGCATTTGGATGCTTCAGCAAAAATTTTAGGTGATATTTTTTTCCGTGATAATACAGATTTCCCCATCCGGGTCGGGCCAGTAGCTTCGATCCCCACTATTGAATATAAAGGTTACCGTCTCGTCAATAAATACCCTGAATTTCATTACAGGCTCAATAGTATGGATGTCTATGAGTTGATAAAGGAGAAAGCAGATGGCTTTGGGCTGGTGCGTGTTTTCCGGATCCCGCAGGCTGATGGTAAAATATGGTTCGTCACAAATCTACAGGACGATGCAATTGAGTATGAATTCTCTGCCGGGAAGTTCATAGATAGAAGGCTGGTGTTGTCTGCAAAAGAAGCTAAAGAATTCACCATCACAATGACCAGTTATCATCTTGCCTACAAAAAAAACAAGTAATGAAAATCATTATGTCATTTAAGTGGATCAGTCTTTTAGTATGCCTTAGTTCACTTTTCTATTGTTCGTCTTCCGCCCAGGGCAAGCCCGGCGAATCTTATCATGTTGAAACAATCGATATGCCTAAAGGTTTGACAAGCCAGACCGGTGGCATCGATTTTCTGCCTGACGGCCGACTTGTCGCCTGTTTCATGCGGGGTGAAGTAATGACCTACAATACCCAAACAAAAGAATGGAAACTTTTTGCCGAAGGATTGCAACTTCCTTTGGGAATCCTTGCTTTGAGCAATACTGAAGTATTGGTAATGCAGCTATCGAATTTAATACGAATAAAAGACACGGATGGAGATGGACACGCTGATTTGTATGAAAATGCGACCAGCGATTTTGGTGTCTCCGGCAACTACCATGAATTTAATTATGGCCCTGTAAAAGATAAGGGCGGCAACCTTTTCTTTGCGTTGAATACCGCTTCTTCCGGAGGTGGGGTGAGGGCAACCGTACGAGGGGGAATAAATAAAATGGGGCGCGATGGAATTGACGGCCATTCCGAGATGTTTTCGGTGGTACCTTATCGTGGATGGGTAATGGAGCTTACGCCCGATGGAAAACTTCATCCGTTTGCATCAGGGTTTCGTTCACCAAACGGATTAGGATTTGACCTTGAAGGAAATCTATTTGTTGCCGATAACCAAAGCGACTGGGTGCCAACAAGTTCTTTATATCATGTGCAAAGGGATAATTTTTATGGCCATCCTGCCAGCCTGGTATGGAAAAAAGAATGGAAAAACCGGGATCCATTCAATGCCCCGATAGCTGAACTCGATAAAATGAGGACTCCGGCAGCGGTACTCTTTCCGCAGGGTATCATGGCTAATTCTCCATCCCAACCGCTTGCCGATGTAACCGATGGAAAGTTTGGGCCATTTTCGGGACAGTTGTTTATAGGCGAAATGAACCGTGACCGAATTTTACGTGTCATGATGGAAAAAGTTGGCGGACAATTCCAGGGAGCCTGTATACCCTTCATAGACGGGCATGGACTTCGCGTGGGCAATAACAGGTTGGCCTTTGCTCCTGATGGCAGTTTGTGGATCGGGCAAATTGGTTTTGGTGGCTGGGTGGGTGAATCAGGAATGCAAAGGATTGTCTTCGGTGGTGACGCGCCTATGGAGATTTACACGATGAGCTTAACTAAGAGCGGTTTCGACCTAACGTTTACGCTGCCTGTTAATACGACAGCTTCCATAAATAAAGAAAATTACAAAATACGCCGCTACCGTTATGAATATAAGAAGAAGGCTTTGGGCGAAGGAATAGATGAAACAACACAGGTTGACCTGCAGGATGTACCCCTGGTTGCTGCAAAACTTTCGAAAGATGGAAAGACGGTTTCTTTAAACATGAATAACCTAAAGGCCGGTTTTATTTATGAGATGAAACTTGGCGATATCAGGAGCGCTTCAGGAAAACCGCTGGGAAACAGTTTGATTTGTTACACCCTTAATAAGCTACGCTAAAAATGAATGAGATCCGGACGCTTACCTACATTTAATTTTGTGGAAATTTTTGTAACAGAAGCAAGTAGCGCTGACAGGTTTTACAATGGCTTCCCCTGAAATATTATTTTGAATGAAATGGAATATAGATTTACTTTGAGAACAGATTATTATTGTTGTAACAAAAGTTACGGGTGACCGGGCAATGAAAAGTACTCCAGGATTCGTTTTATGATCACATAACCATTTTTATTTACCGACGGCTTGTATATTTCCAGGCTTTCTAATTCAACCAGCGGGTACATTCGTTTTTCAATGCCGTACATTACACACCTTTGTCAACTACTTATATAATTAACACCAAAGCACAGTAAGCATTGCGCCGGCAGGTTGTTGTGCGGCTTATTAAGTTTAATGAATGCCTATTTAATTCACATGGTGACTGGACTAGTTGAGAACCGGTAGCCATTTTAAATTATTACTCAACTATTTACTATGAATACAAATAATAATTATACAGGAATTGGCCTATTCATCGTCCTCATGTTATTGCTATTTAGTTGTGCAGAAAAACCCCATTATACGGAAGCCCTTTCACCAGAGGAAGAAATGAAACATTTCGAGCTGGACAGTGACTTTACCATCCAGCTTTTTGCCTCGGAACCCAACGTCATGTCGCCGGTTGATGTTGAATGGGATGAAGAGGGAAATATTTATGTTATTGAAATGGGTGATTACCCTTACAAAGGCGAAAGAATCAAGGGCAGGATACGCATATTAAAGGATACCAATCATGATGGGATAATTGATACAGCAATCGTATTTGCACAAAACCTTCCCGGTGCTACCAGTATGTTACCCTGGAAAGGCGGCCTTGTAGTCACGGCTGCACCCGACATACTTTACCTTAAGGATACAACGGGTGATTTCCAGGCAGACATTAAAAAGGTACTGTTTACAGGTTTTTTTGCTAATAATTCAGAAGCCCAGATAACCAGCCTTCGCTTTGGAACAGACAATTGGATATATGCAAATAACAACGGACAAGCCGGAACGATTCACCTGGGTAATGATACTACCACTCCCGGCCTGGCAGTTGCAGGAACTGATTTTCGATTCAGGTTGGACAAGCCTGCATTTGAAAATGAAACAGGAGTCGGCCAGTTTGGTATGACTATGGATGAATGGGGCCATCGGTTCTTCACACAAAACACACTTCACATACAACAGCCTGTGATACCATGGAGATACCTGCACAGGCATAATTTTTTGCCTCCATTTAATCCATATGTCAATGTATCGGATCACGACCTCGTAATGTTTCAGAAGACACCGCCACCCTATTGGCGGAAAGAACGGACTATGCGCCGGCAAAAACAATTTGATAGCCTGAAATTAGACAGGAAAGAATATGCGGAAAAACATTTCACCGGCGCATCCGGTGGTACATTTTACCTGAGTGATGTTTTTCCCGCTGAATTTTATGGTTCTATTTTTACCGGTGATGTTGCAGGCAATCTTGTGCACAGGGATGTCCTGGTCCCTGGAAAAATTAATCCCGCTTTTGTTGCTATGCGCAGTAAAAAAGAAGCTGAAAGGGAATTTCTTGCCTCTACGGACCCATGGACCAGGCCCGCAAATTTTACAGTAGGCCCCGATGGATTTTTATACATGGTCGACATCTACCGCCAGCATATAGAAGCTCCTGTATCAGTTCCTGATGATCTAAAAGCAGAGATGGATTATTCGAATGGTGAAAATCTCGGAAGAATTTTCCGGATATTTCCCAGGAATGCAATTGAACAAAAATCGCAGCCCGAAGTACTGAGTACAAAAACGTCAGCCGAGTTGGTTCCATTGCTGGCAAGCCCTAATCAATGGATCCGAACGCACGCACATATACTGCTATTCCAACGGCAGGACAAATCAGTTGTTCCGCTATTAACATCTATGTTTGAAACGCACGCAGATCCACGCGCACGCATTCACTCGTTATATGTATTAGAAGGTATGAACGAATTAAATTCGTCACTCGTTGCGAAAGCGCTCAAAGATCCCGAACCCGGGCTGCGGGAACAATCGGCCATTCTTTCCGAAAGATATCCCGCGCTTTTGCCACAGCTCCTGGAGCTGATCAATGATAGTTCTGTGCAGGTTGTTTTACAAGCAACCTTAAGCCTGGGTGAATTTACAGATAGCCGCGTGGTCGATGCCTTTGCAAAAGTATTGGAACAGCACGGTAAAGAACCTTTATTCAGGATGGCAGTATTGAGTGCCGATGAAGGTTCCGGCCCCAATCTCTTAACAGTCTTAAATAACAACGGAAAATTTCTGAAAGATACTGCATCATTAAAACCATTTATAAAAGCTATTTCATTTATAATAGGAGCACGAAATGAAGAAGCCTCGATATTAAAATTAACCGAATTATTATCTTCTCCTGATCTAAAGAATAATGCAAATATACAGGTGGCTTGCCTGGAGGGACTTGGCAATGGCTTGGAAAATGCAAAAACTAAAAATATAGATAACAACGCTATAGCATCTTCATTGGATAAAAACCTGCCAGTGCAAAATGAGGCAATGAAAGTTGCCATCAAGAAAATCCGGGAGGCAATGCTACACTCTCAATAAAATGACCATAAATTTACTATGAGCGAGGTTAACTTACGAAGGCTATTCTTAAAAAAGTGCTTTTCATCAGCTTTTCGATTGACACTGGTGCCTGTCATTCTTGAAAGTTGCGGATCAAACAATACTGAAACAAAAAAAGAGATCAGGCCAAAGTTCCAGGGGGATCCATGTGCTGATTTTTCACAAATAAGTGAAGAAGATTTGAAAAAAAGACAAAGCCTGGGCTATGTACAAAAGGCCGCTTCCCCGGACAGGCAATGTGGAAATTGCAATTTGTGGCTGCCACCTGCCGATGAGAAAGGATGTGGCTTGTGCCAACTCTTTAAAGGACCGGTTCCTTCAATTGCCGTTTGTACCTACTGGGCGCCCAAGGTATAATGTGTTGAAAATTATGATAAACGAAACATCCGTAAATATTTTATGATGACTGCAAAAAACAAAAGTGTCATTTCATCGGTATTAGTATGCATTTGCCTCGGATTATCATATACCCCGGCCGCACAAAAGGTCTCCCATTTAAGGCTTGGCGTGTTTGAGGCGGATGTTACTCCACCAATTGGAAGCCCCGTGGCATATGCAATTACACGATCAATACGTGATCCGCTATCGGCACGGGGGGTCGTATTGTTTATAGATGATCAGAAACCGGTTGTATTATGTGCTGTCGACTGGATAGGTATCGCTAATGAGGGGCAGGATGTTTGGAAAAAGAAGCTTGCAGAAGCTGCACATACCACCACAGACCGCGTATCAATACATGCGCTGCACCAGCACGATGGCGTGAGTTGTGATTTTACAATGGAAAAGATCATGAAGGAGTACCACATTGACAACCTTCCTTTTGACGATACTTTTCTCTTCAGGGCAATTCAAAATGTTGCCGACTCGGTCGCGGTCGCATCGGCTAATGCAACAGACATCACCGATATCGGTTTCGGACAGGCTAAAGTTGAAAAAGTAGCTTCCAATCGCAGGATAATGGGGCCCCATGGTAAAGTCGCGCTCATCCGCTGGAGCAGTAAAAACGATTCAGCAACTATTGCCGCTCCCGAAGGTCTGGTTGACCCCTGGTTAAAGTGTGTAAGTTTTTGGAATGCTGAAAAGCCAGTGGCAGTTATCACCTATTATGCCACCCATCCTCAAAGTTATTACGGAGAGGGAGATGTAACCTGCGAGTTTATTGGAATGGCGCGTAATGCAAGGGAAAAATCCATGGGAGGACTGCCTCACATTCATTTCAATGGTGCGGGGGGAAATATTACGACCGGTAAATACAATGATGGTACTGAAGCGTTGCGCCAGGCGATGGCAAAACGGGTGGAATCGGCCATGCGGCAAGCATGGGAGCACACAGTAAAAACACCTCTTACTGATAATATTGGATGGAAAAGTACCCCGGTAATCCTGCCTTTAGGGAAAAATATTGTGGAAGAAAACCTCAGGTCAATATTATCCGATGAAAAGTCTACCCACGGAGAAAAACTTTCTGCTGCAGAAAAGCTGGCGTGGTATCAAAGATGGAAAAACGCCAACATAACAGTATCTGCAGTGAGGTTAGGGAAAATATGGCTGCTGAATCTTCCGGGAGAATTGTTTGTTGAGTACCAGTTACGCGCCCAGCAAATGAAACCCGGCGAAGAAGTTTGTACTGCTGCTTATGAAGAATATGGCCCGGGGTACATCGGCACAGCCATCGCCTACACGCAAGGGGGCTATGAAACGAGCGACCTTAATTCCGGCGTAGCGCCCGAAGTAGAAGCGGTTTTAATAAAGGCCATTAAAAAAGTTTTGAAATAAAAATCTATCTATGAATCTAAGGACGGTCCTTCCTTTTTCAGCAGTCTTTTTCTTATTCCTCGTCAGCTGCAGCCAGGGAGATAAAAATAAATATAAGTCCTGGAAAATTTACCGGGGAGATGAAGGCAGTAATGCCTATTCGCAACTTGACCAGATCAATGCCGGCAACGTAAAACAACTCAAGGTTGCATGGATATATCGTACAGGAGACAAATCTGATGTTTTCAATCTTGAATGCAACCCGATAATAATTAATAATATCCTGTATGCAATTTCGCCCAAGCTTAAGACTTTTGCCCTTGATGCAAAGACGGGCAAACAATTGTGGGTATTTGATCCATTTGATAACACCAGTAAGAATGGAGGCGTATCCAGGGGCCTTACCTATTGGGAGAACAATGATGAGCAAAGGCTGTTCATGTTTGTTTACAATAAATTAATTGCATTGGATGCAAAAACAGGAAAGCAGATAATGAGCTTTGGCGATAGTGGTTATGTGGACCTCAACAAAGACCTTCGGGATAATGACGGATTGGTTCATCATGAGGACGTCCAAAATAGTTCGCCTGCAATAATTTATAAGGACCTCATTATTTCCGGATCTGCCGTGGGTGAAGATTATGAGAGCTCGCCGGGGCACATACGCGCTTATGACGTGCGAACGGGGAAACGAAAGTGGATTTTTCATACTATTCCGCAACCAGGTGAGCCAGGATATGACACATGGCCCCCGGAAGGCAATAGTAAAGCAGGGGGTTGTAATGCATGGGGTGGGCTAAGCATAGATACTAAGAGAGGAATCGTTTTTGCGGCTACCGGCTCCCCCTCCAATGACTTTCATGGGGGCGAACGTATCGGGCAAAATTTGTATGGAAATTCTGTATTGGCACTAGATGCCGCAACGGGAAAACTAATATGGCACTACCAGGTGTTGCACCATGATTTATGGGATTACGACCTCCCATCAGCTCCCAATTTAATAACTATCAAAAAGGACGGAAAAACTATTGACGCTGTTGCACAGAACAGTAAACAGGGACTTATTTTTATGTTCGAACGGGAAACAGGAAAGCCCATTTTTCCAATAGAAGAAAGACCCGTGGCTGTATCTTCCATGCCAGGTGAACAAAGCTGGCCCACCCAACCGTTTCCTACTAAGCCATTGCCGCTCTGCCGTCAAGGGTTCGATGAAAGCATGATCACCGATATATCTCCCGAAGCACACGACTTTGCCCTGAAAATTGCAAAAAAATATGCATGGGGAAACATATATCTTCCTCCCGCAATGAATGGAATAATCACGATGCCCGGAATAAGAGGCGGTGCAGAATGGAGCGGGGCCTGCGTTGACATGGAAACAGGAATTATGTATGTTGGGATCAATGACATTCCTAATATAGTTGAACTGAAGGAAAAGAAAGAAGATTACCGGGAGGAACTATCTGATCTGCCATTCGCAAAAGCAGGCGAAATATTGTATCAAAAAAATTGTTCGGTTTGCCATGGTGAAGATAAAAAAGGTAATAAATCTTTCCCCGTACTGGTTAACGTTTCGAACCATCTAAAGCCAGGCGATGTAAAGTCAATGCTTCAGCAAGCGAGGGGTATGATGCCTTCTTTCTACCCGCTGCCCGAACAGGACAAAGATGCCATCATTGCATTCTTATTTAACCAGCAAGACAACAAAAAATACAATTTTATAAAACCAGACACAACCGGCACATCGCCTAAACCTGTTGCCAGGAAAAGATACAACCTGAAGGATTATATTCATTTGGAAGATCAGGATGGATATCCTGGTGTAAAGCCACCATGGGGCACCTTGAATGCCGTTGATCTTAACACGGGAGAAATAACGTGGAAAGTTCCTTTGGGTGAATATCCCGCGCTTGCAGCAAAAGGGCATCCCAATACAGGCACCCAGTTATTCGGTGGCGGTATTGTAACGGCTGGAGGCCTGGTTTTCATCGGCGCCTCCCAGGATGAAAAATTCAGGGCCTTTGACAAAGCTACAGGCAAAGTTCTTTGGGAATACCAGTTGCCATTCGGAGGTTATGCTACACCGTGCACCTATGAAGTTGATGGACAACAATATGTGGTAATTGCAGCCGGTGGGGGTGGAAGGCAGTTAACAAAAGCGGGCGACTATTATATGGCATTTGCGTTGCCATAATTGCGGTTTACAACTGAACTACTCTTTGATTCCCCTTATTGTCAAATATTGTAACCGAGGATATATCCTCATTGATATTCAGAAACCTAGCCGATTGAGATAAATAGGATGATCCGAAGTAAAATTCTCTTTTTTCTGTTTTTCCATTTTTATGTTTAACCAGCGCATAAATTTCTGAGGGGCTTATTTTTAAAATTGTCACTTTTCGTTTAAGTTCGAATAATTTCAATGCACCCTTATTTTGGCTTGCCGCCACAAGATAATTTCCGGCGCTTCCCGATAATTTAACCAGTGCCCGCCCATTGCCCGGAATATAAATTCCACTTTGCTGAATAGAAAGTGGTAAGAACCCACCGGAACCATTTCCCTTTAATAAAAGCCCATTTAATGCATCATAACGGCCTATTGATATTTCGGTTCCATAGTCATTTCCATTGATCAATACATCTAAATTTCCATCCCCGTCAAAATCATCTGCAACCATTCCATTCAGCATAGAAATCTGCGCCTCCTTCGGCAGTGGCTTCATGGTAAATTTGCCCGCACCATCATTTTGTATAAAACACGATTGAAGCATATTCGCTTTCATACGTATTGCACTGTCCATTTTAGCTGGCGGAAAGATTTCCTGCATCGTGGCAGTAGCAAAAGATTTATAATGGTCAAACCGCTTTTTCATCGCGGGCAGTCTTTCTATCACATCGTCCCTGCCATTGGCCGGGAACTCTTTCTTTTCGCCATTTTGATCTTTAAGATACAATGAGATAAAAGCTTCATATCCTCCATTATTGTCAAAATCTTTGGCTGTAATATAAACAGGGTATTCATCACTTGCCTGGTATAGCGTGTTTAAGCCAATATTTCCTACAATATAATCGGTTCTCCCGGTATGCCTGAAATCTCCTGCGACAATTGAATTCCACCACCCCTTCTTATCACTTAAGCCAGACGCCGAGGTAACATCGATGAATTTTCCCTGCATATTTTTCAAAAAAGTTATGGGCATCCATTCGCCTGTAAGTACAAGGTCAGGCTGATTGTCATTATCAAAATCAGTTACCAGGGCATCACAAACCATCCCGATATTTTTTAAATCAGGAGCTACTTCATCCGTTACATCCGTAAATTTTACATTTCCCTTCTCAGAATCATTTCTAAAAATGAAACTACTTACCGGTTTTGGATACTTCCCCGGATCAACACGGCCCGACACAAAAAGATCAGGTTTACCATCCTTATTAAAATCCGCCGCTCTTACGCAAAGCTTACTGGTGTAATTGATGGGGAGTGCGTTTACGGCCAATTTAAAATTTCCCTTTCCATCATTAATATATAGCCT
>JBDTLZ010000005.1:0-20410 GCA_039934515.1 Ginsengibacter sp. | reverse complement strand
AACAGGTTTCTTTTTTTGTGCATTGGCGGTTTCCGGCGATAATAGGAGTAGAAGATATCCGGCAAAAAACAGGCAGAAATAATTCTGGTACTTTATCATGTGTAGAATTTTGATTCAATATTAATTAACCGCTATTCATCAATTTCTGTTGCGGCCTTATGGGACGATCCCGTTATATTTTGAATAAATACCAGGAACGGATGCCTGTTCTGGTTTATATACGGGCAAAGCAGGCACAATATGGCAGCTATTTACAGCCGGCATATTACTTATTGCGTTTATAAACCATGATAGCAAAACTTCCAGGCACAACATTTCTTGTATCCCCAATAAATGACGCGGCACTTAAGTAAATTTTGCCGGTTTCCGGATCCAAAGCCATTGTCCTGGCCCTGGGTACTGTAGGTAAAGTTTGTACCAACGAATATTTATCCGGCGACTCCTGTTTAATTATTGAAACAGTACCCTCGCCATTGGAACAAAAAATAAGTTTTGATGAAGCATCATAGACAACTGCGTCTACGCCTGCTCCAATGGGTACCGTAGTAACTACCACCCCTGAATTAATATCAACCACGCTCATTCCTTTGTTTTCACGGCAAACGGTAAATAAACGCTGGTGTATATTATCCAAAGCAAGCCCCGTTGGGCCCCGGCAAGGCGCAAGGGGATACCTGCGAATTACTTTTAATGATGCTGCATCAATCACAGCGAGGCTGCTTTTGTCTTCCAGATTATTATATACCAGGCCTCGTCCATCGCTCACTGCAAATTCCGGAGCTCCACCCAGGTCTATTGTTGCTGTTTGCGTAAGGCTGTTGATATCAACAACGCAGGCATTATTACTTTCACCACAAAACGCCACAACGTTTTTTGAAAAAGGATCATACATAATTGCATCAGGACCTGTACCCGTAATTTTTATTATCTTAAGTTTTTTAAAAGTGGTGAGATCGAAAACTACGACCGCATTGTCCCTGCCATCACTAATAAATCCCTTATTTACTTCGGTTGCCAAAGCTATCCCGTGAACACCTTTCATGCTGTTGATACTGCCAACAGGGATGTCAGTTCTTAGATCAACTACATCCACACTTGTACCATGTGAAATAAATAAATGGTGATTAATGGTATCGACTGATAAATAATCATAACCCCCGTCGCCTGGTAAAGGGACCTTTTTATCGAAGGAATAGACAGTTGACAGTTGCGCATTTGCAATTGCGCTAAGAAAAATTGCCATCATCAATGAAATGATTTTAGTGCCCCGGCCTGTCATATTTTATAAAAAACTTTCTTGTGACATGATAAAACAGGCAAATTGCGGGAACATTCTGAAGCAATTCTGTAGTTTAAACCACATTATTGTTATCTTCAAAATCACTTCAGATTCATTTAATAGTTTTCAAAAAATATAATTCGTGAAAATCTTAATAGTTGAAGATGAGAAGGAACTTAGCGACAGTATCGCCACCTACCTGAAAAGTGAAAATTACATTTGCGAAATGGCACCTGATCTTGCCAAAGCCATGGAGAAGATTGAAATGTATGAATATGATTGCATCTTGCTTGATATAACGTTACCCGGCGGAAGCGGTCTTGAAATTTTAAAAGAATTAAAGGCAAACAATAAACTGGATGGCGTATTGATCATCTCGGCAAAAAATGCACTCGATGATAGGGTTAGCGGGCTACTTTTAGGGGCAGATGATTATTTGCCGAAACCTTTTCACCTTTCGGAACTTAGTGCAAGGATTGCATCTATAATCAGGAGAAAAAATTTTGCCGGTAATAACCTGTTGAAATTTGACAGTATTACTATCGACACAATTGCCAAGACCGTTTTTGTAAGAAATAAAGAGCTGGACCTTACTAAAAAGGAGTTTGAACTGCTTTTGTATTTTGCAAGTAATAAAAACAGGGTAATTTCTAAAAATGCTATAGCTGAGCATTTGTGGGGTGATAATATGGAAGGCAATAATGATTTTATATATACCCATATAAAAAATTTAAGAAGGAAATTGGCAGACGCCGGAGATATTGAGTTTATTAAGTCAGTATACGGAATGGGTTATAAGTTTTGTGTTTAATGAAATTGCTTTCAAAATATAACCGTGTAAATCTAATAGCCACAATCATTGTGCTTTTGATTAGTGCGGCTCTTTACTATTTTTTTATTGAATCGGCCTTGATTCATCAACTAGACAAAAGCCTTCTTGTTGAAGAAAAGGAGATTACTGATTACATCAATGAAAGTAACCAGTTACCCGATCCCCTGGACTCAAAAGACCAGCAGGAATTATATACCCCCTCAAATGACAAAGTAGCGCGTAAATTCAGTAATGTTAATTTATATAGTAAGGATCACCACGAGAGCGTGTATTACCGCCAGTTGGAGTTTCCGGTAGTAGTTAATGGAAGGCCCTATAAAGCAGATGTGCGAAAATCGCAGGAAGAAACAGAGTACCTTGTGCAACTTATACTGAAGATAACTCTTGCGATGGTCATCCTTTTACTGATGGCGCTTTTCATTATCAATCGTTTCCTGTTAAATAAGCTTTGGAAGCCTTTTAATAACACGTTACAGCAAATTAAAAAATTCAATGTTTCAGGGAAAGAAGAGGTGCAGGCAGAGGCAACTGATATAAATGAATTCATGGAGCTCAATACTGCCGTGAGGCTTATGACAAAAAAAGCAACACAAGACTACAATGAAATAAAAAATTTCACTGAAAATGCTTCACATGAAATCCAGACGCCCCTGGCAATCATCAGGTCCAAACTTGAATTACTCAGCCAATCGGATAATCTGAAAGAGGAACAGATGAATGCTATTCAAAGCATTTCAGAGACAACCAACCGCCTTTCTAAATTGAATCATTCTCTTCTGTTACTTACCAAGATCGATAATAAGCAATTCAGTGGGCCGGAAAAAGTTAATATGAGCGCGCTGGTACTGCACCATCTTGGTAATTACGAGGAATTATTACTGGCAAAACATATTGAACTTTTAAAAGAAATTACTGCTGGTATAAATCTTATAATGAATGAAACGCTTGCAGATATATTAATAATGAACCTTCTGAGTAATGCCATAAAGTATAATGTTGACGGGGGCTTTATTAAGGTTGTGTTGAATGAAGAATATTTATGCATTTCAAATAGGGGATTGCCACTACGTACTGACCCATCTGTCCTTTTTGATCGGTTTAAAAAAGACGCTGCTTCAAGTGATTCGCTGGGTCTCGGGCTTTCAATCGTTAAAAAGATCAATGATTCTTATGGATTTACAACAACTTACAGTTATTCAGAAAAGGTTCACGCAATTCTCGTTACTTTTTGATTGTTACGCGGTATCATAATACCTGGTTCAGCCATCTTCAAATTTTCTTCAAAATGCCCGGTTAATTTTACCCGTTGTTGCGGATGTTAGCTGTGAGATGTATTCTGGATTAATTGCTCTTTTCCTTGTTCGTTTACCTGGAAATTTTATATTAATAACCGCAATCAATAACGGTAGCCCTTTACAACCACTGGTACACAGATGTGCTGGTGGGTGCGGCGCTGGGATATTCAAACGGCAAGCAGGTTGTCAATAATTACCACTGTTTTTCCCGCTTGAGAGCGCCCGTTCAAAAAAGGAATGCAGCGACTTTTAACATGGGGTATTCTTACGGCAACTTTACACCTGGCTTTATATATAAGTTTAAGTAAACCGGTGGGCAGGACTGTTAATTTATCGGGATCCGGAATCGACGTAAGAAATTATTTCAGGGCATTAATGCATTATTGAATTGGCACTTTTATTACATGAAAATAAAATATTCCATAGCGGGCTTTTTGATATTAATTCATGGAATCTCTGTTGCTCAAACAAAAAGCCTTTCTTATTTTATTGATACAGCATTAAAACGGGATCCCCGTTTGTATGAATTGCGCAATCTTATTTTGTCGGCCGGTATAGACAGCCAGCTAATTGCCGCATCCAATAAGTTTCAAATTACAGGTAATGGGAATGCCTATTATGCGCCCGTTGTTAATGGCTATGGCTATGATGTGGCTATAACCAACGGGCAACAATTTTCGGTATTGATCGCTTTAAATAAACAAATTTATAATAAGAAAAACTTAAGTCTTCAGTATCAAAACATTGAACTGCTGAGAGATTCATTGAGAGTAACCTCGGCAATTACATCTAAGGATATCAGCAGGGCCCTTATCATACAGTACATAACAACTTATGGCGGGCAGTTGCAACTTGAGTATAACAATGAGGTTATTACTTTACTTTTAAAACAGGAATCACTGCTTAAAAAACTGGCACAAAAGAATGTATACAAACAGGCTGACTACCTATCATTCCTGGTAACATTGCAACAGCAGGAATTGACACGCAACCAGCTTCTGATTCAGTACAGGGATGATTTTGGAGCGTTGAATTATCTTGCCGGCATCACAGATACTACTATTACATCACTGGCTGACCCGGCGATTTATATGGCAAAGAGGCCCGGCGGAGACAGCTCAGCCTTTCTTTTAAAGTATAGAATTGACAGCTTTCAACTTGTTAACAGGCGATCTGCAATCGGGGTAGGGTATCGTCCAAGGGTGAGCTTATTTGCCGATGCAGGGTATCAATCAACATTTATCCTTACACCATATAAAAACTTTGGCTATAACGTTGGTATTAATCTCGCAATACCAATATATGACGGACATCAAAAGCAATTGCAGTATACGAAGCTGGGCATTGAGGAGCGTACAAGACAACGCCAAAAGGGATTTGTTATACAACAGCGTGAACAAAAGATCAGGCTGTTACAGCAACAGATAAATGAAATTGAATCACTCAACGGCCCCATCAATAAGCAAATAGGATACCTGCAAACACTTATACAGGTGAATGGCAAATTACTGGAAACGGGGGATATAAAAATTACTGACTATGTACTTGCTTTAAATAATTATATAACGTCGAAAAGTTTGGTTGTGCAGAATTTGATCGCTAAGTATCATATCATAAATGAGCTGAATTATTGGAATACAAATTAATAGCGGATTGGGATATTAAAATCATGAACCTGAAAAGACGCTGCATGCAAAAATTACTATTGTTCTATTTGTTAGGCATGGTTAGCTGTAAAGAGAACAATAGTAATACTGCTGATGCTCCTGGGTCAAGAGTGCGTACACCCGTAACCGTTACTTATGTGAGTTATGCTCCTTTACAGGAATTTATTGAACTTAATGCAACCTCTTCATTTTTACAGAAAAGCTTTGTAAAATCAAACATGATAGGATATGTAAAGAAAGTGAATATTAAATTAGGAGACTTCGTTAAAGCTGGCCAGGCCCTGTTTAGTTTAAGAACAAAAGAATCCGAGGCAATTGGCAACTCAGTGAATAAGCTTAATCCGGACTTTAAATTTTCCGGGGTAAACACTATATCCGCGAAAAACGCCGGATTTATTGCGGAACTCAATCACCAGGAGGGCGATTATGTCCAGGATGGAGAACAGCTTGCCGTAATAAGTGATTTGCAGAGTTTTGCATTTGTTATGAATGTACCCTATGAAGATATGCCCTATATTTTGATTGGTAAGAGCGTAGAAATTATTTTGCCCGGTGAAGTGCATGTTGCCGGTAAAATTACCGCGTCTATGCCAATGATGGATTCGGTGTCACAAACGCAATCTTTTTTAATAAAGGCAAATAACCTTCATAACATTCCGCAGAATTTAGTGGCCACAATAAAACTGCTGAAAGTTGCAAAAGCGGTTGCGGCAACGTTGCCGAAAGGCTCGGTACTGGGTAATGAAACGCAATCAAATTTCCTGGTAATGAAAATGATCAATGATTCAACTGCCGTATCGGTTCCGGTGAAGAAGGGCATAGAAACGAGGGACGGGGTCGAGATACTTTCACCATCTTTTTCACCAAACGATAGAATTCTGCTGACCGGAAATTACGGGCTTCCGGATACCGCGCAGGTTATAATTCAAAAGTGATCCCTAAGGCATGATTTTGAAAAATTATTTTACTATTAATAAAAGCCCGCTAACGGTAGTGCTGCTTATGTTCATAGCCGGTGGTTTGATTGCATACAGCAAGTTGCAAACCTCTTTGTTCCCGGAAATAACATTTCCTAAAATTAAAGTGATTGCAGCTGCAGGACTTCAGCCCGTCGATCGAATGATGGTAGTTGTTACAAGGCCTTTGGAAAATGCCCTGAGACAGGTACCGGACCTGATTGATTTAAGAAGCACTACCAGCCGGGGAAGTTGCGAGATATCCGCCTATATAAACTGGAAAGCCAACGTAGACCTTAGCCAGCAACAGATTAACGCAAGGATTGCAGAGATAAGAAATATGTTGCCTGCAGAGGTAAATATTTCGGTGGAAAAAATGAATCCTTCGATATTACCGGTAATGGGTTATTCAGTTGAGAGCCACGAGCTTTCGCCAATTGAGTTAAAAGACCTCGCAACCTATACGATAAAGCCTTACCTGAGCCAGGTGCCTGGCGTTTCCGAGATAAGGATCATCGGGGGCAAATCAAAAGAATTTTGGGTGAAGCTGGACATGAGAAAGATGAGTTCCCTTTCTATAACTCCCGATGCCGTAGCCAACGCCCTTGGGCAAACAAATTTCATAAAATCAAATGGATATCTCTCTGATTATAATCATTTGTACCTCACTGTCACAGATGCTTCATTGCAATCACTTAATGCTTTAAAAAAGGTTGTTATCAATAATAGCCCGAAGCGGGTTATCAGGCTTGAAGATATAGCCGATATAGAAATAAATGAAGCTGTTGAATACATAAAAGTTAATGCCAATGGAAAGGAAGGGTTGCTCGTTGCGGTAATAAAACAGCCTAACAGTAACCTGGTGGATGTATCAAAACAAATGGAAGACAAGATCAACGAGCTGAGTAAAACATTGCCAAAAGATGTTACCATTAAACCCTATTATATACAGGCCGATTTTGTAAATGAATCAGTAAAAAGTGTTACCGATAGCGTATGGATAGGCCTGGCGCTGGCCATTATTGTTGCCGTTATCTTTCTGCGGTCATTTAAAGCAAGCGCTGCTATTTTAATAACAATACCAGTGACACTGGGCGCCACTTTGACTGTTTTATACGCCATTGGATACACAATGAACATAATGACACTCGGTGCCATTGCTGCTGCGATAGGTTTAATTATCGACGATGCCATCGTTGTGGTCGAACAGATACATCGCACGCATGAGGAACACCCGGGAGACGATTATAGAACTGTTGTTCACAACGCAGTGCATTATTTATTTCCTGCGATGATCGGTTCTTCCTTAAGTACCATAGTTATATTTATTCCATTTATGTTAATGAGTGGCGTTGCAGGTGCCTACTTCAATGTTCTTACCAATACAATGATCATTACACTCGTATGCTCTTTCTTCGTTACATGGATCGGGCTCCCGGTAATTTATTTATGGTGTACACATGGAAGAAAATCACCCGCTAAAGCCATAGAACGTGCCGGGCCGGGTCATAAAGTAAAAAGGCAACCATGGGTCTCCTGGTTTATTATGCGGCCCTGGATCAGCTTTGCCTTTATCGGGGGACTGGTGGTAGCGATTATTGTCATTTTGCCAAAACTGGAGACAGGTTTTCTCCCTGAAATGGATGAAGGAAGTATTGTATTGGACTATGCATCCATAGCGGGTACCTCCCTTACGGAAACCGATAAAGAACTCAAGGCAGTTGAAAAAATAATTATCGCGCATCCGGATGTGGCGGCTTATTCGCGTAGAACGGGAACACAAATGGGATTCTTTATTACCGAGCCAAATACTGGCGATTACCTCATACAGTTAAAAAAGAACCGGAACAAAACAACAAACCAGGTCATTGAAGGACTTAGGATGCAGATTGAGTTATCACAACCAGCGCTCAGGGTTGATTTCGGACAGGTAATTGCGGACATGCTGGGTGATCTGATGACTTCAGTGCAACCTGTAGAAATAAAAATATTTGGAGATGACCAGGTGAAATTACATGAACTATCCAGGCAGGTAAGCAAAGTAGTTGAAAACACGGAAGGAACAGCAGACGCTTTCGACGGAATTGTTATTGCAGGACCTTCAGTAAGTATTCAACCCGATTTTTCAAAGATCGCGCTCTTCGGTATTACGCCGGCAAATCTCCAGTACCAGGTGCAAACATCTTTGGAAGGAAATTTAATTGGTAATATCTATGACAAAGATCGCGTTTACCCGGTACGGTTAGTGTATCCCGGTAGCAGGGAAATGAGTATAGATAACTTTAGAAATATCGAAATATTTTTGCCTGGCGGAATGTTAAAATCTATGGCTGAGCTGTCAACGGTGGAAGTAACCCCGGGGGCTGCTGAAATTCAGCGGGAAAATCTTCAATCAATGGGAGTTGTTACAGCAAGGCTTGCAAATCGCGACCTGGGGAGCACCATGAAAGACATAAAGGGTAATGTCGAAAAAAATATAAACCTTCCCCAGGGTTATTCTATTGAATATGGAGGCGAATATGAGCAGCAGCAAAAATCATTTTCGGAACTTTTACTCATTCTCATCATATCTGCGGTTCTCGTATTTGGAGTAATACTGTTTTTATTCAAAGATGTAAAAGTGGCGCTGGCTATTTTGCTTATAGCAGTGTTGGGTATAGCAGGTAGCTACCTGGCTTTATTTATTACCCATACGCCTTTAAATGTAGGAAGCTATACCGGTGTTATTATGATCGTGGGGATCATTGGTGAAAATTCGATCTTTACTTTTTTACAGTTTAAAAGATCCCTGCAGGAGCAATCGGTTGATCATTCTATAGTTTATTCGATATCCACACGTTTACGCCCGAAGCTAATGACAGCAATAGGTGCAATAATGGCTTTATTACCACTCGCCCTCGGCATCGGAACGGGATCGCAATTACACCAGCCGCTGGCTATCGCTATTATAGGAGGCTTTCTGATTGCCCTTCCTTTGTTACTCGTTGTGCTCCCTTCGATGTTGCGGTTATTATATAGAAATTTTAAACCCGCCGCAAATAATACATGATTCAACCTGAAAAGGGTTGGTAACAGAGGTCCAACCTGGCGGAACTGCGACACCAATCTGATTTGAGAATTAAACAATCATATCAGTAATTAAGAATATCATTGAATCTACCTTGTTGTTTACCCGATCATGGTATTATCAAAGTATCTGGTTCAATGTGTATCAGAATATTCCCTAATTGCGGAAGTTTTTCTTTAAGCGTGTTTTTCAGGGCATGGGCAATGTCATGTCCTTTCCGAACGGAAATATTGGAGTCGACTATTGCGTGCAGGTCAACATGGTATACAATCCCGACTTTACGGATCAGGCATTTTTCTGTGGTGATAATACCTTCAACGGTTTCCGATATATCCCTGATTTGTTGTATCAGGTTGTCATAAAGATTTTCATCCATGATTTCGCCAAGTGCAGGCCTGAAAATCATATAACTGTTGTACAAGATAAACAGCGATGCGAAAAGGGCGGCCCAATCATCGGCAGCTTCATAGCCTTTCCCTAAAATCAATGCGATAGAGATGCCGATAAAAGCTGCCAGCGAGGTTACTGCATCACTCCTGTGGTGCCAGGCATCTGCCCGCAATGATGAGCTGTGTGTTTCTTTGCTTCTTTTCATCACCAGGCGAAATGAAATTTCTTTCCATAAAATTATTGGGCCCAAAAAAAACAACGTCCATGCCTTAGGTAATGCATGAGGAGTGCCAATATTTTTAATGCTTTCATAACCGATAATAGTAGCCGAGGTTATTAAAAACCCAACCACTAAAAAAGTAATCAATGGTTCGGCACGTCCATGTCCGTAAGGATGATTTTTGTCGGCGGGCCTGTAGGCATATTTAATACCAAATAATACCAGCAATGATGAAAAGATATCGGTAGTGGATTCAATGGCATCTGCAATTATAGCATATGAATTTCCCAGATAGCCAATTATGAGCTTGATAGCAGCCAGCGCTGAATTGCCCGCAATGCTGAACCAGGTTACTTTTACTGCCGTCTGTTTATTGGTCAATATCTTTTTACTATCGGGCAGTGATGAAAGTTTTAATAACTTATTGATGATAAACCAACTTACAATACCTGGTCGTTAGTCAATAAAATTATACAATTAAAACATCTCTGTGACAGATAGGGAAATTCATCGTAATATTTTTAAGAAAGCCAAAAATACGATCCTTTATTTTAGAGCTGTTCTTACTGCTGGAAAAGCGGGTTAAAGGATTGAATTAAAACTTCACATTGCCTACCAGGCAGTACTAATTTTTAGATCCTGGCTTTAGAAATCCTGGGATAAGGTTGAGGGTTAAATCTATAAAAAACAAAAAGGCAGCTACTTTTGGTGAATATAATTTTTAACACGAAACCCGGCCGTTCAATCCTTTTGAATTTTGAGGACTCTTTTAGTAATATCACTGCAATGTAATTTTTGCAGAGTCCACTTTTTTTTTATTAACTTTATGGTGCCCTTACGTGCTTTGATATACCTCTGTCTACTATCCTCCGATAAAACTATGCGCTACTCATCGAACCTCTCTCGTAAGCTGAGTGCCACCCTTTTCCGTATTCTCAATTAGCGAAAGTATTCCTGTTATTAATTATTAACGGCCCAATAAATCTATGTAATGAAAAAGTACATTTTATTCTGTATCCTGGCTATTTACTGTGTCCTGGTTGCGGATGCACAACCAAGTTTGCTTGATCCTGCTTTTGGTGTGAACGGGATTGTTGCTACTGATCTTGGTTCCCCATTTGCTTATACTAATTTTGGAAAGCAGGTATTGCTACAACCTGATGGCAGTATATACCTCGTTTTTGAGAGCGCTGGTGCCACTTTAATAGCGAAAAAACTTCCCGGTGGCTCTCCGGATGTTACTTACGGCAACAAGGGGTATTCTGTTGCGGCGCCCGTTGTTAATGCACATGCGGCTATACAAACCGACGGTAAAATAGTTATTGGCGGTATTGTTACCAATCCGGATTATTACTCTAACCAATATGATTTTGCCCTGGCACGGTTTAATACCGATGGAAGCCTGGACTATACCTTTGATGGAGATGGTATACAGGTTACTAATTTGGGGAGTGCCGATTTTATTAATTCGATTGCAATCCAAAGTGATAATAAAATTGTTGTTGCTGGATCTACGGTCTTCGCACCTTATTTTGACGTTTCATATATAAAGCTTGCCCGTTATAACGCTGACGGCAGCCTGGATGATGGTTTTGGTACTGGTGGAATCGTCACCACTGATATTGGCGATAATCAATATGCCAGCTCAGTCGCCATTCAAAGTGATGGCAAAATTGTAATTGAAGGATTTATTGATGTCGGGTATGCACTTCTGCGTTATAACAGTGATGGTACACCGGATCTTGCATTCAATGGTACCGGTTATAAAAATATTGATTTTGGCGCACAGAGTGTTAACAATACCATCGTGCTTCAAAGTGATAATAAAATTATTGCCGGAAGTACCTTGTTTAACGGAACCAATAATGATTTTGCCGTGGCCCGCTTTAATACCGATGGCACTCCTGACAATACTTTTGATGGCGATGGTATCCAGGTAACTGATTTTGCAGGGGCCGGTGACACGCTTACTTCGCTGGCGCTGCAAAGTGACGGAAAAATAGTAGCATCAGGGTATAGCTCCGAAGGCGGCAATACAAATTTTGCAATCGCACGTTACAACACCAATGGCACTTTGGACAATAGTTTTGATGGAGATGGAAAAAAAACTACCGACTTCGGGGGTTCTAATGATTATGCCAGCGTACTGGAAATTCAAAGCGATGGTAAAATAATTGCCGCGGGGTATACGGTCAATGGAAGTAACACTTACCTGGCGTCGGCCCGCTATAATAGTGATGGAACTCCGGATAATTCTTTTGATACAGACGGCATGCTGGTTGACCATGTGAACGAGGGAGATACGCATTACACATGCAGTGTTATTCAAGGTGATGGTAAAATACTTGCCGCAGGTAATACCTGGAACGGCACCAACTATGATTTTGCAGTTGTTCGTTATAATACCGATGGAAGCCTGGACAATACTTTTTCAGGTGATGGAAAATTAACTACCGGCTTCGGTACCACTAATGATTATGCAAATTCGATAGCGATTCAAAACGATGGTAAAATTGTGGTGGCAGGTACTGCCGGTGATAATTTTGCTGTGACAAGGTATAATGTAGATGGCACCCCGGATAATACTTTCGATGGCGATGGATCGTTAACGACAGACATCGGCGATCACGATTTTCTTAATTCGGTGGCAATCCAAAATGATGGGAAAATTTTAGTTGGAGGATCCGCCCTCGCCCGTTTTAATACAAATGGTTCACCGGATATGAGTTTCAACGCTACAGGTCAATTGGCTATTTCATTTACCTGCAATAGTATCGCAATACAAAGTGACGGGAAGATAGTTGCCTGTGGTACTTACGGGGGGGATGGGTTGGTTGCAAGGTTTAACAATGATGGTTCGCCTGATGCCACATTTGCCACAGCCGGTTTGCTTGACATTTTTGGTGAGGGTGAGGGTTCTTTCTGGACCCTGAAGTCTATGGCAATACAAAATGATGGAAAAATTGTGATAGGAGGGAGTAATGGCAATTCTTACAGAACAAGCCAGGTCCACTTTATCGTGGTACGTTTAACTGCAGATGGTAACCTTGATAATACTTTTGATTCTGACGGATTTGCTGCTGCCTATCCCGGGCCTTCCAACCAGGACTATGGCATCTCAATGATAATTCAGCCCGACAATAAAATCATACTGGCCGGTTCGGCCTACAACAGGAGCAATGATAATTTCGCAATTGTGCGGTTCAATACTGACGGTAGTTTGGATAATACTTTTAGCGGCGACGGGATAGAAATAACAAAAGGAAGCACTGCCTATAATGGAATCGCAGGCATATCATTTGCAAATGATATTTTATATGCTGTGGGCTACGGCCAATACCCGGGTAACTTTGGAGTGATAGCGAAGTACCTGGTTCCATCAGGAGGCCCGCTGCCCGTTGCCCTCACTGATTTTACAGCGTTGCTGAAAAATGGCTCAGTACTTCTGCAGTGGCAGACCGCATCAGAACATAACCTTGGCCGTTTCATCATAGAACGCAGCATCGACGGCAATAGATTTTCACCCATTGGCGACTTAAATGCCCGGGGCAATAGTGACATAAAAGTAAATTATTCCACTCTCGACCAGCAACCGGTTAATGGTGCAAATTTTTACCGGTTGAAGATTGTTGATGCTGATGGCAATTTCAAATACAGTAAAATTGTTGAAGTAAACATTCCTCGTCTTTTCAGTTTGAGTGTATATCCCAACCCGGCTACAAATATTTTATATATACAGGCAAGTGGTACAAACGAAAAATCTACCTTTCAAATTTTTGATGCAACTGGGCGAAAGATTAAAGGAGGAGCATTTACTTTACAGGAAAATACTTCAGTACCTATCGATATTAATACACTATCAAAAGGAACTTATTATTTGAGATTATCCGGGAAGTCAAAAGCTGAAACGACGGTTTTTGTGAAAGAATAACAGGCTAAAGTGGTGGTGTTTCGATACCGCTACGTATAAATAATCTTTCTGTTTCTCATTACGGTGGTGATGAAGTATGGTTTGACATTGTCGTTTATTAGCCCTGGATAGCTGGTATATTTTGTTGCCGAAAACAGGGAGGTAGAAGTAACATCTTACCGGATTCTATTCCTCAATTAATATTCAGGTGATCAAAGATGGATGTTAATTCAGAAAAATTAAAAAAAGACTTTGCGTCATATCACGGAATATGACATTCATTTAGTTGGACAGTTTATATCACTTACCTGCCATAACTGCAAGCAGTTTACGTACTTAACAACCCTTTTACTAATCATAATCCGTTTTTCATTCAATAGTTAGAGAAATTGCAACATATCCGTTCCTATTAACTTACGGCTGTCGCTAACCTATAAAATAGGCTAATTATTGAATAATTGTGTAATATATATTTTTTTCATTTCCTTAGAATTACAATTAATAAAGCCTATCATTGTCATAGAATTATCCTATTGCCAGAACCGTCACTTTGAACATAACCATGCGTTATCGATTTAATTTTCTTATTTCTTCCTTGTTATTTCCCTAATGAAAAATTGATCAGTTATTTATCATTAAGGAACAACCTTCAGCCCTCAGCTAACCACAGGATGTATAATCGAAAAATTCTCACTGGCCTGAGTTTTTTATGATGCTTCAACAACATCGATTCGTCTTCTTACCTCGACTCCAGACCTGTTTTCTTTCACCCGTTCAAATCAAATTGGTTTGGCAAATTCAGTAATGTTTGAAACGTACTTATTGTATTATTTTTTAAAAAAATCTTATGAAAAAAGGACTTTTACTAAATTTTTTTTTCATTCCGTGTCTTATAAGTCTGGCACAGGGACTTCCTTCATTTGAAGGTAACAAACCAGCCTCATCAGTTTTTTTACAAAAAGTTATTCCGCCATCACCTACTGCAACTTCGCTGGGAAAATATGGAGATCAGCAGGTCAATATGTTTACCGGCACATCGGCCATCAATATACCCATATATGAAATTAAAACCAATGGATTTTCAATTCCGGTATCGCTTGCATATTATACGTCGGGATTAAAAGTTACCGAAGCCGCTTCATGGGTAGGCCTGGGTTGGTCACTTGGCGGGTCCGGTGTTGTGACACGGGTTATTAAAGGAGCACCGGATGGCATTCAATATCCTATAAACATACGGAGCTGGCCATTGCCCTATATCTATGCTCAACCAAGTGATAACGCATGGCAGGGAATTCATACCCTCCTCCAGAACGGCATACTCGATCCGGAACCCGATATATACATTGTGAAAGCCGGGAAACTTAGCATAAAATTTTATTACGACATTCATAAGAGAATTCAAACTATACCTTATAATAACGATGTTAAGATCAAATTTGACGCTGTATCTGATCAGTATCTTATCACGGATGATGACGGTACACGGTACTTCTTTGGAGGAAGCCAATCCAGCGAGACAGGCACATCGGGCGATTATGGAGCCATTGCATTCACAAGTTCCTGGTATCTTTCGAAAATCATCACCCCCGTTGGTGCCCAGATTCTATACAATAATGTAAAAGGAACAGCTCTTGTCATGCAGGATCAGTATAGCGAATCAGAAGAAGTAAAGCCAATAGGTCAGGTTGGTGATTGTGCAATACCAGCCCCAGCCGGCCGCACTACTAAATGGGGTACTCAAACATTCCTGCCGGTTTTTTTGAATAGTATAGAAACAGATCAGGAAATTGTATACCTGTCGAGGGAAACCACACAGCGGGCAGATATGCCGGGAGATTACGCATTGAGTGGAATAAAAGTATATTCAAAAAGTTCAGGCAAGTATGAATATAATTTCTCCTTCGTATATAGTTACTTTCCACAAGTATCGGCTATTTGCTGGGGGAACACTGCAGCTCCACAGCACCTTCATAACCAGGCAGCAATATGTAAGCGGCTGCGACTTGATCAGTATATCGAAAAAGGTTATGAAGGAAATGCTTCGGGTTTCAAAATATATAAATTCCAGTACAGCGTAAAGCCGGTCCCGGCAAGATGTTCACTCGATCAGGATTTCTGGGGATATTATAACGGAGCAGGTAATAACTCATTACTTCCCCGGGTAACTGATCCCGATTTCCTTGGCTCTGCCTATAACGCTGTTTCACGGGAATCCAATCCAAATTATTCAGATGCCGGCATGCTGCAGAAGATCATTTATCCTACGGGTGGCGAAACCGATTTTACCTATGAGGCTAATGAAATAAAAACCAATAGTTCAGGTACTGCATTTCAAACGGCGACTTCAACTCTTACAGGAATAAGCCCTTCATCTGAAAATTCTGTGGTCTTTACTATTGCCAGCGCACAGTTTATAACACTCAACTATACTTTGGCTGATCAAAACCTTCCTGATCCGGGACTGCAACGCAAAGCAGAGATAATTGACCGCAATGGCATTGTTCTTTTTGTGGGCTTGAATAATAACAGCGGTGGCAGCGGCATGCGCGTTCCGGGCAATTCAATGATATCAAGCGGCCTTCCGGCCGGAACGTATACGCTAAAGGTTTCAAGAAATTATTTGTACAATTCTTTTCCCTCTGTGAACCCGGTAAATCTTTTAGCAACTGTTACCTATGCGCCATCCGCAACCGTAACCGTTATAAGCAGGAAGATCGGAGGCTTTAGGATAAAAGCTGTTGCAGATAAGACCGATCCCACCGGCGTTAATATTAACCTGAAAGAATTTTTCTACGATAGTCCATTGATTGTTGCGGATATAAAAAATTCTGATTGTGTGAGTAATTATCACAGATGGAATGTTTTCTCCGTTTCAGGGGTTCCCAATCACTCTTATGAATGCTATTTCAGGAGCCGGAGTATCAACTCGGTGCAACCAATCGGAACCATACAAGGTTCTCATATCGCGTACGGTAAGGTTACCTGTTCCTATGGTATAAATGGTGGTAATGGTAAAACTGAATTCTTTTATTCTACAGATCCTGACCAGGGTGGATTCGCGCTTACCCCTTACTACCGGCCTATCACTTCCTACGATCACCGCCGCGGAAATTTGCTTAGCCAGGTAGATTACAATTCGGCTGGTGTCATTCAACATGTAAAAACAAATAGTTTTGATTACACATTAAAATACCCTGGCCTTTTTTCAAATGCATATTATACCAGGGATGAGCCGGTTATTGGCATTGCAGGTCCTTCTCAATCCCCCTACAAGGTTATCGGATTTACAGATTACGCACTACCATCAGAATGGGTTCGAATAAAAAAAACATCTGAAACAATATACGAAGGTTCAGGCTATATCTCGACGACCAGGGAATTCAGTTACGATAATCCAAATTATTCATTTGTTACGCAAACAAAGACGACAACCAGTAAGGGGAATGTTATTACTGAAATTAATAAATATCCTCTGGATTATAAGCCCGCAACATCGCCCGGCAACGAAGAGATTGAAAGAAAATTTGAAATTGATTATCAGAGTTTATTCAACAGTTTTGTCACATGCGATAAGGCTGCACCTGGTGCGGGTGCAATCAATGCCTGTTATGTAAACTACCAGTCTGGCTATGATAACCTCATCAATAGCAGAACGACGGCACTCACAAATTACCCGGCAGCATTTACCACCCTGGCCAATGCGACCGTTGATCCTGCTTTGAAAGCGAAATACCAGCTGATCTCAAAAAACAGGGTATCCGACTTAATTGAGACCAGGATAACAAAAGATATTACCACAGAACTGGGTAAAACTTCCAACGATTTCAAAGATTTCTCCGGTAACATATTGATTGAAAAAGTGAATAAATCTGTTTCGGGAAATGTACTTGAAAATGAACTCACCGTTAATTCTTATGATTTATATGGCAATGTTTTACAGGCTACACCTAAAGACGGTGTTATAAAAAGTTTTATATGGGATTACGGGTATAAATTTCCTGTTGCAGAAGTTTCCAATGCAGCCACAACCAATATTGCATATACTTCCTTTGAAGCCGATGGTAAAGGAAATTGGACTTTCACGGGCGTTCCGGTAACTGATGCAACGGCGCCAACCGGCAGGAAAGCCTATAACCTCAATGCAGGGGGCATCACTAAATCAATTACAGGATCCATTACTTATACCGTCTCTTACTGGCGGCCCGCCTCATCGCCTGCCTTGGTTATTGCAGGAACGCAGACAGGTTATCCCATTACCGGCAGGACCGTGAGCGGATGGAAATATTATGAATACAAGATTACAGGAATCACAAATGTTTCAATAAGCGGTTCCGGAATGATTGATGAATTGCGACTTTATCCATTCAATTCATTCATGTCCACATCAACTTACGAACCTTTAAAAGGCCTAACGAGCCGCTGTGATCCTCAAAGTCATATTGCCTACTATGATTATGATGCCTTCGGGCGTTTGATCCTTGTTCGCGACCAGGATAGGAATATTCTGAAAAAGATATATTACAACTTTACGGGGCAACCAGATAATTCCGCTGTTTTTGCAAATGCACAACAACAGGGATCATATATTCGTAACAATTGTACAGGTTGCCAAATGGGCTCATATGTAACCTATACCGTGCAGGCCGGGTTTTACATTTCCTCGGTCAGCCAGGCGGATGCCGATAATAAAGCCCAGGCTGAAGTAATGGCTAACGGGCAGGCATACGCGATATCAAATGGCACATGCACCCCGCCGGTTCCGGTTTCACTTACGGGGACCAATGCGATAAGTGCAAAAAGCATAATTGTCATATTTCATAATAATTGCCAGGGAACCAATTACACCTATACGCTCAATCCGGTTACATCGAATGTTTCACTAAGTCCGCAGCCCGTCGCGGGCAACTACAATGTAAGCTTTACCCCTTCCGGCGGTGCGGGCATTTACACCTATTTTGTAAATGGATTTTCTCAACATACAACGCTCGGTAATATTATAGGTGTGGATATCAGTACTTCGTCCAACCAGGTTCGCATTACGCCATAAAATTAAAAATATTTATATGAGACTGTTGCTACTTTTTTTTATTTTTTGCCATAACGTTGTTTTTTCCCAAAGCAGTATTTATGACCTTTCAATAACGACCTCTCCTGGTAAAATCGTTAGTTTGAATGAGTATAGAGGCAGAAAAATTTTGATAGCGCCAGTCAATCCGCTCAGTCTTCAAAAAGAGAAGGTAGTTGGTTATTGGGATTCCCTGCAAGCCGCCAATCCAAAAGTCATCTTGATAATAATTCCTGCAAACGATTTTTTGATTTCCGGCGATTCGGTTGCGGTGAAAAATGCGGTGGTTAACATTCTTGTTTCCGAAAGGACGAAAGTTAAAAAAGATAAAGGTAGCGGCCAGCATCCTGTCATGCAATGGCTGACAGATTCCGGTAAAAACGCACATTTTAATGCTGAGGTCGAAACAGAGAGCCAACTTTATTTTATAAGTGAGTCGGGTGTTTTATATGCTGTATCGGATCAAGCTGCCGGGCAGGCCGTAATAGACAATGTGTTGAAGCAAGCCGACATAAAGCAACAATCGGTAACCGCAGCTGGTGCGCTAAGATAAGGGTTGATTTGTAATTGTCGGAATCACGGATTTAAGCGGATTAAGGCATTTCACAGATCTTATTTAAAGTACAGGGCTTTTAAAGGTTAGGCTTTACATCCAAAATTGATTAGCTAAGCAACTTCAAGTCGGAAAGCTTTGAAGTAATTCAATACTTGTGCAAGATGAGCATCCCCAAGTTATGTGACGGCTTTCAGCTCAATCAATACCTTTCCCTCCACTACATAACCGGCCCTTCTTATTTCAAACTTATTTCAATAGGTTCTGAAAGTTCTTTATAAAATATTTCCTGCCGATTTCCCGAACATAGGATAGTCCGGCTTTACACAATTCCCGGGCCAATACCCGTTGATATATCACCTATTGAAATCCATTCCCCGGAAATTGGTGGACTTCAAAGGAAGTGCTGATAATTTTTTCTGTAATTTCCTTAATTTTAATTCCTTGTCCATGTTTCAAAATCTGTGTAATCTTGTAATCTTTTTTAATCCGTGATTCAGACAACAGGCAATTGAATAGTAAATGTTGTTCCTTCTCCTTCCCTCGACTCCACTTTTATTTCGCCACCATGCGCTTTTACAATATCATAACTCAAACTCAAACCCAATCCTGTTCCCTGCCCGGTTGGCTTGGTAGTAAAGAATGGCTGAAAGATTTTGTCAACGATGTTTTGAGGAATACCATTGCCATTATCTTTTACACTGATAGAAATTTTATCGCCAATTTTTTTTGTACTCAATGAAACAGAAGGTTCATAATTTTTTGATTGCCCTTTTTCAACTACCGCATAAAATGCATTGTTGTATAAGTTCAACAATACTCTTCCAATATCCTGCGGAACGATATTTATGTTTCCTATGTTCTTATCAAAATCAGTTTGTATCGTTGCGTTAAATAGCCTGTCTTTTGCCCGCATACCGTGACAGCTTAATCGTAGATATTCATCTGCTAAGGCATTAATGTCTGTTAGTTCTTTTTGTGAGGAACTGCTTCTGGAATGTTGAAGCATATTTTTTACAATTGTATCGGCACGTTTACCGTGGTAACTTATTTTTTCCTCATTGTCTATTACATTTCTTGCTATCGTCTTTACATCTTCAAAATTTCCTTTTTCAACTTCTTCATTTAACTCAATCAATAATTCTTTGTTTAGTTCACTAAAATTGTTGACGAAGT
>JBDTLZ010000004.1:0-21120 GCA_039934515.1 Ginsengibacter sp. | reverse complement strand
ATGATAATCCCATGCAAATTTTTTCGGGAAATCCATCGCAGGCATCACTGGAGCCGAAATTTATGCAACTCCTGGGCAGCCTGCCAACCACATGGGATGAAACAAATATTATAGATGGAAAGGTGGGAAAATATATTATTACAGCAAGAAAAAAAGAAAATAACTGGTACATCGGGGGTATGACAGACTGGTCGGCAAGAGATATAACCCTGCAACTTGATTTCCTGGATAATGGAAATTATAAAGCAACAACTTGTAAGGATGGTATGAATGCCGATCGTTATGCCGCGGATTATATATTGACAGAGGCGGCCGTAAAAAAGAGCGATACAATTAACATTCACATCGCACCGGGCGGAGGCTTTCTGATTCGTATTGAAAAGCTATAGTTCGTACGTTTCACAAAAAGATACAAATAATAAAATGGATAAATTTTTTAACTGCGGCAATAAAAATGACTTACCTATTGCTTAATCGAAAACAAAATATATTACATCGTAAGGCCTCTTATCTTAACATACAAACACATGAATAAAAGATTTACTGATAAAGTAGCCATTATTACAGGCGGTGCCGATGGTATTGGAAAGGGTATAGCAAGACGGCTTGGTATTGAAGGTGGCGTGATAGCGTTGTTTGATTTAAATGAAGCATTGTTAAAAAGAACAGTAGAAGAATTTGAAAAAGACGGCATTAAAACCAAGGGCTATCTTGTTGATATCAGTGACGAATCACAGGTTTCAGATACCATTTCGCAGGTTTATGCAAAATGGAATCAAATAGATATTCTTATAAATTCAGCAGGTATTGTCGGTCCAACGAGTACAAAAATTACTGAGTTTCCAACTTCGGAATTTGATAAAATCTATCGGGTTAATTTGAAGGGCACATTTCTTATAACAAAATACACACTGCAAAAAATGGAGAAAAAGGGTAAGGGACGTATCCTGCTTATTTCGTCGATTGCAGGAAAGGAAGGTAATCCCGGAATGGTGGGCTATTCAGCGACCAAGGCGGGCGTTATTGGATTGGTTAAAGGCGTAGCAAAGGAATTTGCTTCCACCGGTATTACTATAAATGGGCTTGCCCCGGCAGTAATTAAAACCCCTATGAATGATAATACATCGCCGGAGCAGTTAGCATATATGACGGCAAAAATTCCTATGCAGCGTTTGGGGACAGTGGATGAAGTAGCTGCAATGTCTTGTTTTATTGTTTCAGATGAAAATAGTTTCTCCACTGGGTTCATCTATGATATTTCCGGGGGAAGGGCAACCTATTAAAGGCCAGGTAGAAATTTTTTCAAAATGGTAATGGAGTACTGAACAAGGAAGTAGGAAACTTTTTGTGAAATATTTGGTTGTTTAGTTGAAGTCAATTATAAATAATGCTCCTCAGGACTTTGAGCTCACATTTTAAAATGCTCCTTCATTACTTTTGAATAAGCAGCAATGGCCACCTCGGGTTCATCAATTTCAGGATGCCATAATTTTTCCCACTCAAAGCTATAAAAACCGGGGTATCCATTCTTTGCCAGGATATCAATTGCATCGAAAATGGGCGTTTCGCCTTTGCCCATCAAAACATATTTTTCTTTGCCATCTACAAACTTAAGGTCTTTGATATGAGTATGATGAATGTACTTTTTCAGTTTCGCATATACCTGCGCAGGTGGCTCTTTTGAAACGGACCACATATTTATAATATCCCACACCAGGCCCACATTGGGGTGAGCCGCAGCCTGCATGATCTTGTCAATATCATCACTCAGAACAAGATCCCCATGGGTTTCCATTAATACAGTAACACCGTGATCTTTTGCAAAGGCGCCCAATTCAAGTAAGCCTTTTACAATAAGATCAATAGTCTGGCTTCTTTCCTGGTCTTTTGGAAAATTATTAGGGAAAACCCGTATGTAAGGGCAGTTTAGCTGTTGCGCCAGGTCGATAAAACTTTTTGCTTCATCCAAATTTTTCTTACGTTCTGTAGGGTCTGCATAATGCAGCCCGGTGGAAGCACCGAGATCAGAGATTTTTAATTTTTTCCCGTTTATAAGTTTGCGGGTGGCAAGTATATTTTCTTTACTGTTGAATTCAGGACATTTTGGGAGATCCAATTGCCGCAGTATGCCGCGCAATTCAATTCCATTATAGCCATTATTAGCTGCAAAATTCAGTATGGCATCAAAGTTCCAATCGGGGCAACCCAGCGTTGAGAATGACAACTTCGGCTCATATTTATTAAAATCAAACGAAGTAGTGGCAATGGCAATCCCTGCCAAACCTGCTGTTTTAATGAAATGCCTTCGTGAAGAATATTGTTTCATAAACGTTTTTTATGGTTATAGGGTGCAAGAATTTTTGTCCCCTTATTTACTTTTACTGAAATACCACTTTTCGGGATTCTTGTAATAAATTTTGTCGATCACCGTATCAGGCAAATGTAAGCCTTTAAATTTTTTATGAACAAAAGGTGATTGTAAACTATCATCGCTTGTCAAATATTTCCAGTCCCTCACCCATAATTCGTGTACGTGTTTTTTTACTGCTGCTCCGTTCGATGATTCATCCTGTTCAAGATCGGTTCCGTACATAATGCGATCCTGGTATTTTATAAAAAAGTCATGTACTTTATCCCAATTTTGAATGGACTGGTATTCCAATTGCCCAAATCTTTCTGCAGGTTCTACCGACATGTTGGGGAATTTATCCAGCCGTTTGGCGATTTCATCAACGTCCCATTCCATGCTGCCCAGGTGTGCACCTATAAACCTTAAATTGGGATGTTTCTCCAATAAATGGTCACGCGATTTAATGATGGCATCATACGACGGGTATTCAGGATGAAGAAACATGTGGTATTCGGGATGGCCGGCAAAATAAGTGCTGTCATTAATGGTCGTCATTTGATCCAGCGGGAGCCAGCAATTTTTAGGTTCTCCAATATGCCCGATAACTGGTATATTGTTTTGTTCCAGATAATTAAATATGGGATCAAAGACAGGATTATCGATCATGATAAAATTGCTATCCTTATCCTTTATTGTCATTCCAATATTTTTCCAAACTTTAATACCCAACGCACCACTATCGAAAGTTTTTTTTAAACGGGCAAGCTGGCTCGCACTCCAGCCTGGTTTGTTGATAGTATCCGTTTCAAACGCTGAAACATAATATATATCATTGGGATATGTATGCCGGAGCTGCAAAATGTAATATTGCTGGCTGTCTAATGATGGCTCATCAGGCACTTCAGTATTGAGGCTGACGAGGATAAAATTATCTTCCTTAGCCTGTTCAACAAAATCCGGGTGCGACGTAAGTACGTGTGCGTGGACGTCTATTTTTTTTACTTTGGAAAAATCTTCAGCAGAATAGTAATGACTTGTGTCACCCGAAGCGCATCCATTAAGAATACATATTACCGGCAGTAACCATAGTTTCCGTAATGATCTTTTTATAAGCGAGTGTAATTGCATGATAGTACTTTATGAATTGATTTGAATATTACTTTCAATTTGTATAGCCTGCAGTTTATTTCTTACAAGATCTGTGACTGCATCTGTGGCATCGGGGAACACTTTTCTTAAATCAATTTCATCTTCATTGGTAAGCTTGTTTTTCAAAGTTTTCATGAAGATATTTTTTATCTCTGTTGCCAGATTTATTTTGCAGATTCCCCTTTTTATTGATTCACGCAGTACATCATGTGGAATACCTGAAGCTCCGTGCAACACCAGCGCCGCATTGGTTGCCTTCCTGATCTCAACCAGCCTTTCAAGATCAATCTTTGGCTCATCTTTATAAAAGCCGTGCGCTGAGCCAATTGCCACCGCCAGCGCATTTACGCCTGTTTCTTCTACAAATCGCTTTGCATCGCCAGGTTCAGTAAAGCCCACGGTATCAGTTTTTTGTCCCAGTTTAGCGATATAGCCAAGCTCTGCTTCCACATTGGCTCCATATCTTTCAGCGAGTTTCACCACACTCCGCGTGATCTTTACGTTATCTTCAAAAGGCGCTTCGCTCGCATCAATCATTACAGAATCAAAACCCGCATCGAGACAGCGTGCCACGAGGTCATAAGAATTACCGTGATCAAGGTGTATCCAACCTTCAACATCATAATATTTGAGCATGGAGCGGGCAAGAGTTGCTGCCACCGAAAGACCCATATAATCTATCGAGCTTTTTGTGAGTTGAAGTATGAGAGCGGTTTTTTCAGAACAGGCAGCCTGCAACACTCCTTTTATTGTTTCAAAATTATAAAAGTTGGTTGCCAGCAAGGCTTTTTTATCCTGTTGAAGTTCCTTGAATTTTTCCTGTAAAGAAATCTTATTCGTCATACCCAAATTTTTCTTTTGCAATTTTCATCGTTTCCGCATAGTTAATAAATGCGGTAGTGCCTCCGGCCTGTGTAGTGGAGATGGCGCCAATAAGGTTTCCAAATGTTTGACAATCTTCGGGGGGAAATCCGTGCACAAATTTAAAAATAAATCCTGCATTAAAACTATCTCCTGCGCCAATAGCGTCGACAACCTTATTATTCAGGAATGGTTTGGCATCCACTAATTTGTTATGGTATCTCAAAAGGGAACCGTCCTTGCCTTTTTTTATGAGTATATATTCTCCATAATCTTCTATTGATTTAAGCGCTGTATCTATGGAATTCTCTCCCGTCAGATTCAATAGTTCTGCTTCATTCGGAAGGAATATATCGACATAGGGCAATGTTTTTTTGAAGTCAAAGTCCCATTCCTCCGCCGGGTCCCATTGCACATCCAAAGACGTCGTGAGGCCTGCCTCTTTGGCCATTTTAAATAAACTATCAAGGTCATCCCTGAAACCGGGCTGCAGGAAATAGGATGAAAAATGAAGATGCTTTGCCGTGCCGAGCATTTCTTTTGAGATATCGGCAACTCCAAGGTATTTCATAGCGCCCTGGTGGGTGATCATTGCACGGTCTTCCCCGTAATTAAGAATGATTGTAGCGCCGGTCTTTAACTCGTCACTTTGAACCAGCATAGAAGTGTCTACGCCTTTTTCGTTCAGTTGTTCTTTGCAGAAATCACCAAAAATATCATTCCCGATTTTTCCCACAAAGGAAACCTTCATGCCAAGCGAGCTTAAATTACTTGCGAAAATTGCTGACGAACTGCCCAGGGTGAGCGTCATACTATCCGCCAGTTTTTCTTTTCCTATTTCGGGGAACGACTCTATTTGATTTAATATCAGATCTATATTAAGCTCACCCACTACAATGACATCGAAATTTTTTTTCACTGCTTCTTTCTTTTAATTGCTAACTTAAATCAAGCGGTTCGGCACACCAGGTAAACAAGATAACACAGGTCAGCCGATGTTGGCATTCCTTTTTAAAAACTTCTAAACCTGTATAGTACTGAAACCGGCACATATAGTTCTGCAGCAGCAATTTTTACCATTAAGTTTATTGATGTTAATACGGATAAATAGTTACACCCTGCACAATCCTGTGAATACCGCCGTTCTTTGAAGGAGAGTCGGGCGTTAAGCCTAATGAAAGTGATTTAAAAAAGCCAAGGATCTGGGCGGGAAGTATGCTGCAAATAGAGAAAAAATCGTCGGAGACCTGGTTACCGGAGCACAGGTCTATATTTAAATTTATATTGAGATCTCCCAATTCTGACAGGCATTGCCCGATACCTAAGCTAAAGATGAAATTCTCGGTTTGATTAATTGACTTTACAAGATCTACTTCATATTTATATACATACGGATCATTTGAAAACAAATAGATCAGGAGCGTAGAATCATCAATTACTGCTTTAGGGCCATGACGAAATCCCAGGAAGGAATCATATTGACAAATTATTTGCCCGTCGGTAAGTTCAATAACTTTTAAGTGAGATTCTTTTGCGGTTCCTTTTAACGGGCCCGAACCAAGAAAAACGATCCGTTTAAAATCAAGGTCAGCGACTTCATTTAACTGCTCGGCATATTTGTCCAGGATAATTTCACCGAATTCAATTAGTTTTTTCACAGGCTCTTCATTTTTCCTGATATTCTTAAGGTCTGAAATCAACAACCCCGCAAGTGTCATGCAGGTAAAAGAACTTGTCATCGCCAAAGCCTGGTCATTGGTTCCTTCAGGCAATAAAAAAATAAATGTATTTTTTGACTTTGATGCCAGTTTCATTAGCTGGCCTTCGGGGTTACATGTAATGATCAAGTGGTAAATGACATCATTTAATTTCTCTGCAAGTTCAAAACTAGCGAGGCTTTCAGGGCTATCGCCGGACCTGGCAAATGAAATTAGCAATGTAGGAACAGACCCTTGAAAAAAATCCCTTGGATGGGTTACCAGGTCGGTGGTCGGAATGGCCCGAATGGGAATTCCGGTATTTTTATAGAATGAATATTGCAGAATTTCCCCGATAAATGCCGAAGAGCCCGCACCGGTAAGGACTATTTGCAACTTACTGATCTTGTAAATTTCATCCAAAAATCCGGACAATTGATCCTTGTTATCCAATATCGACTCATAGGTCTCTTTCCATAATTTAGGCTGGCTGGAAATTTCTTTAGCCATATGGCTCGTCCCCTTCATAATACAAACAATTTTAATACTTTTTAAGAAACTGTTATTTTCATTTCATTTCTTTTCAAATATAATTATTTATTCTATCTTTCTTATTAATATTTTTTTTATTGCTTAGCTCAGATTTATTTTCGTTTTTAAATATAAGCCGTTTCTTTTAAATTACATAATGCCCCACACTTAAAGATGATGTTATTGCACAGGAATTTGCTAACATTTTTCAATCGGCCAAAAGAAAAATGGCTGTAACTGCTAATAACATTCCAATTAAAATGATGGTATGCGGGAAAACACCATAAATTAATAGCGACAGGATAATGGTGATTACCGGTGCGCCTGCATTAGTAAGCGGGCTTACTATTATTGCCCGTCCATACCGGAATGCATAAACTATAAATAACGCACCAATTGAATTCAGGATCTGGATCCCGGCAGCCAGGTAAGGCCCTTTGAATCCCCAGTTTATTGGTTGCCTGAAATCTGTCATATAAAGCGCTACGGGGATTAACGCAAGCCCCGACACCATCATGTAAAAGAAAATACTTTCCGCTTTCATGTGGTTATTAGCCATCTTCATAAAGTAAGCCTGGATTCCCCAAAGTAAGAAAACGGCGAGCGCAAGGAGTATCCATAGATACCCAAATTTCTGCCCGTTCCCCGCGGGTTGATAAGATAGCAAAGGGATTGCAATCAATGCAATTATTATCCCAATCCATGATTTAAAAGAAGCCTTTTCTTTTAAGATCAGTAAAGACAGCATAATCGTTACCAGCGGAGACAGCGATACAAATGGAAACACCAGGTACGCCGGGCCGGTTCTAAGTGCCTGGAAAAGTATTAGTTGTCCTGAAGCCCCCGCGACACCAATGATTAAACCGTACAGGATAGCCTTTTTACTTGTTTCCAGTTTCCAGTTGATGATTTTCAACGCAATGATCGAGGGAATAAGCATGGTCAACGACCACACAATGTATCCCATAGTCGCCGGGAAACCGGCTTTTTCCGGTATTTCGATAAATGCTCCCCACACCCCCCAGGAGATAGTTGTGATCAACGTGAAAGCCAACCAGGGTTTAATCTTCATGATGGAAAGATAAGGATAAAATTATAGGTTTTGAAAATTTTAGAAAGTAAAAATAAGTATAAAAAATAAAAAATAATAGTAAGAAAGAATTTTTGAGAATTTAAGTGTAGCTTTAAATTTACATCAGTAACGTCACATAAATCCGGTTTCCTGGCATAAAATGAAAAAAATAAGCTGCAACAAATTAATGAATATAGCTCTTGCGATCTTGTTGCTATTTCCGCGTTTATTGTTTGGCCAGATCCAATCCGGCACATTAGTGGCTCGTCCCGAAGAAACTGATGAGGTGCTTATAAACCCGGGAATAGGATTTATGACCTTCCAGCGGTTTAACGGAGACACATTAACGACTTTACGTAAAAACCAGGGATGGACTGAAGGCCAGCCAATTGTTTATCAGCAATTTACAGGGGATTTAATCAATAAACAACATCCCCAGACCTCCATTGCATATTGGAGGGTTTACTGGAAATTTATTGAGCCCGAAAAGGGCAAATACCGCTGGGACCTCATTGACCAGGCATTGGCTACTGCGGAAGAAAGGGGGCAAACCCTGATGCTTAGAATTGCTCCTTATGGGTCCAGGGCAGCTGATGATGTGCCAGCCTGGTACCGGCAAATGGTGGGGAACAATACAAACTGGAAATATAATAACGAAGTAAATAAATGGCTCGTAGATGCCGAAGATCCGCGGTATGCTGAATCTTTTGGCAATCTTATAAAAGAAATGGGTAATCGATATGATGGCCATCCCGCATTGGAATCTGTAGATATGGCAATCGTCGGGGCATGGGGTGAAGGCGCTGGCTCAGAATTGCTTAGTGAAAATAGTCGTGCGGCATTATTAAATGCTTACCTCGATAATTTCAAAATAACGCCCCTGGTCGCTTTGTTAACGGATGAAAAAACCAATAAATATGCAAATTCGAGAGGTAATGTTGGCTGGCGTGTTGATTGTATAGGTGACCTTGGATTTTGGGCAAAAGATCAAAATGGCTGGACCCACATGTATGATTACTATCCTGAATCCATTATTAGATTTGGTGTGAAAGATGACTGGAAAAAAGCACCCGTTAGCCTGGAGATCTGCGGTACCCTTTTTTCGTGGAAAGATAAGGAAGGCTATAAAAGTAAAGAAGTAAAATACATATTTGATCAAACGCTCAAATGGCATATTTCATCATTCAATGCGAAATCATCGCCGGTACCACCTGAAATGGAGCCACTTGTAAATGACTGGCTGAAAAAAATGGGTTATCGTTTTGTCCTCAGGAAATTTTCCTGTCCGGAAATGGTAAAGAGAAACGGCAGGTTACCATTCGAAACCTGGTGGGAGAATAAGGGGGTAGCTCCCTGCTATAAACATTTTCCACTGGCTATAAAGCTCATCAATGAAAAGGACAGCATTACCTGGTTAACCGATGCCGATATTCGCGAATGGCTACCAGGCGATAACCTATATGACAATAGTGTTTTTATCCCTAAAAATTTTACGCCGGGAAATTATACAATCCAAATCGGCATAGTGGATCCGCTGAATGGCAAGCCAAAAATACAATTGGCTATTAAAGGAAAAGACTCCAGTGGATGGTACCCCCTCGGAAAATTAAAAATAGAATAGCCCGGTACATAATGAGAACTGGTTTTTGGGCGTTTTTGCACCATCTTACCGTGCGCTGCATATTCTATCCTATTCCTTTAAAGGGAATATTTAAATTGCATATTGAAAATAAGTTCATTATGAAAGCCAAAAATCAATTGACGTTGGATGGCAAGCAAAATCCGGCAAGGTACCAATACAACTTAAGGATAATTAAACCAATGGTAATATCGTTCGTGCTCACATTCATTATCGCGCTGCCTGCGATATGCCAGCAATTTGGTGCAGATGCGTGGAAATTTGAAAGCCAGCGGGAAGAAATCGCTCCCGTTTGGTATGCCGACAATAAGATGGAATATAGTGGAAGCCCTACACTCGTGCTAAAGGGTGGGGGCAAAGAATATGCAGATGGACACTGGTATAGTATAGTGAATGTAAAACCCGGAGTATATTTTAAGTTCAGGGCGTATTATTTAGCCTCAAAAGTGGAAGAGCCTGCCCGCAGTGTTCTCGCGCGGATACTGTGGCAAAATCAAAGCGGTGAGCAGGTAGGGTTCACGGAATACCCTGCTACCCTGAGGACAAAAACAAAAGAAGGCTGGACCCAAATCGAACAGGTATACCTGGTGCCCGCCGAAGCCAGCCAGGCGAAACTGGAATTACACTACCGTTGGGATGCAGATGGCATTGTGCATTTTGGAGGGGTGTCATTTCAAAAAAGCGATCCCCCGGCGGCGCGTAAAGTAAGGGTAGCTACCATACAATACCGGCCTCATGACAGCAATTCTTCAATGGACAACCTGCAAAAGTTCTCAGAATTTATTACCAGGGCTGCTGCACAAAAGGCTGATATTGTCTGCTTGCCGGAGGGTATTACATTGGCGGGCACACAACTGAACTATATCTCGGCAAGTGAACCGGTGCCGGGCCCTACCACAAAATTTCTTGGCGTGCTTGCAAAAAAATTTCATTTATATATCGTTGCAGGTATTCTTGAAAAACAGGGTGAAGTCGTCTATAATACTTCTGTACTCATTGACAGGATGGGAAACCTCGCAGGAAAATACCATAAACTAAGCCTGCCTCGTGAAGAAATTGATGGAGGCGTTACCCCAGGCAATTCCCTTCCGGTGTTTGATACTGATTTTGGCAGGGTTGGAATGATGATCTGCTGGGATGTCTCATTTCCTGAAACTGCCAGGCAACTTGCCCGCGAGGGCGCCGAGATAATTTTTCTACCTATCTGGGGTGGAAACATTACCCTGGCGAAAGCGCGTGCGATTGAGAACCAGGTTTATCTTGTGTCTTCTTCCTATGATATGGCTACAGCAGTTTTTGACCAGGAAGGCGAGATCATGAAAGAGGGAACAAAGGAAGAGCCTGTGGTAATTGTAGATATCGATTTGAACAGGCAAAAATTATGGCCGTGGCTCGGAGATTTTAAAAACAGGATACCAGGTGAAATGCCTCCACAAAAAGCCGTCGAAAATACCGGGTACTAAATGACAGGTGCGCGCGTGAGAAAACCAGGAAGGTTTATTGAAGTGATTCAAGGATCAACGCGGGCCATAATGCGGCAACGGTTCACCGATCTCGTAAGCACCACAATCGGGCCCTTTACCTTTAAAATGATCATTGATATTTGGTAGGAGCAAAGCTGCATCTTCGACTCTTGAATGCGCCTTTGGCCTGAGGTCTGGAGTGGCATATGCCGGAAATGGATTATAGGGAAATTTGATTTTGGGAAATGTTTCCTCCATGGTTATCCGTTCCACTCCATGCGGTTCTGCAACCTTGAATGACTTGTTACCAATTTTTGCTATATATTTTGTACCACTCACTCCAACTGCATCGTAATCAAAGCTGCTATGTATTCCGGGATCTTTAACATCAGAGGCGTAAGGATTGCCACCTCCCCAGCCACCCCAGTTAACGGTACCTGACGGGCCACCAATGGTAAGATTGTTCCTGAAAAATGCAAAATCCATGGGTGATTTTGAAGTCATACCGGTACCGAGTTTTACTACTGTATTGTGTAATACAACATCACCCTGGCTATACCGTTGTAACTTAAAGGAGGCATGCAGCACATTGTATAAGACATTCCTTATAAAATAATTAGGCCCACCAAGGCAAGGTTGAGAACTTAATCCTACAAAACAATTGGTTACGCGGTTGCGCACCACCCGGCAGTTCGCCATGCAGAAATCTGCTTCAATCCCATCGTCGGTGCTGATGCTTACGTCATTGTTATATATATCATCGCACACCTGGTTGGCAACATATTGGTCCTCCATCAGGGAGATGCCGTCCCTGAAATGAGATACTTTATTATAGCATATTACATTGCCGGGCCCCGTCATTTGGATGCCTTCTCCCTGGTTTAAAGAATCTTCATAAAGAGTTCCTACCGACCACTCCGATTTTCCAGTGACCACGTTATCGGTCACATAACAATTGGTTGCTCCCGGCAGGTAGGCCACAATACCATAGGAAGCATCAATGTTGCAGTGACTGATCATACAATTGGAAGCCCCGCTTAAAATAATACCAAAACCGTCATGAACGGGATTATTTACCGTAAGGCCTACAATATATACCCATTCTTTATCCTGCAGATCTATAAAAGTATAGGCCGCTTTTCCATTAATACAACGGTAAACAAGCGGGCTTTGGGCGCTTCCGTTGCCGGTGCGCAGGGTGTCATAATTGCCCGGCTTTATTTCTATGATTTTTGCGGTACCATCTATTTTCGGTACAGGACGGGTACTTGCTACGATGGTTTGTTCTGCCGAACCCCCATCAGGATCTTCCAGTTTTAAATTGATTTCATACGCTGTGTTGGGTTTTAAATCAAAAATACTTCCCGAATGTTTGTTGACCCAATTGAAATCGGGATAGCCGGGAACTGTTTTTAACAGGGGTGTAAGCGATTTGTTTTCGCCGGCCGGGATCCTGCGTAAAGGCATTCCCTGTTGCCAGTGAGTTGTGCCGTTCTCCCGGAACTTTACAGCTACAATGCTGTTAAGATTATCGTCACCTTGTATTTTCCATTCAAGAGCAAGATTAATAATTGTAGGGTAAGGTGCAGTGACTTCACCCGCAATAGTTTCATGTTGCGCAAACGATTCTTTACCAATAAAAAACACCACAACAGTGCTAAATCGTAAAAACACAATGGATAGATTTCTCATAACAAACTTAATTTATTTCATTTGTGATAAATAAAGTGGCCTAAGGGCATTGGCTCTAATAACAGGAAACTAAAAAAGAATAGTTGCCTGTGCTTTTATTATCTTACCACCATCCCGCAGGCATATTTTCTATTAGCTCATCTGTCGCACCTTTCTCAGGACCATAAAATACACTGCCACCGTAAGTGGTTAAATATATCATTCCGGGATGGTTTATATCCGGAACGGCCCGCTGCCCCCATTTGAACCTGTAGCCCGGTATTCGCTGCCAGGTTTCGCCATAGTCTTTGCTGGCATAGGCTGCATTATGAAAAGTGTTGATAAATATTTTGGAGGGATCACGGGGATCCATGCCTGCTGAGTTTACACGGATGCATGCGTCAAAAACCGCTTTCCATGTGAGGCCTCCATCTTCTGTTTTAATCACTCCGCCGTGTACGTCATTACCTTCTTCCCTGCGCGGCCAGCAACTAATATACATCCGGTCGGGTTTTTCAGGATCCACAAGCAAATCATGAGGACCGTTAACTCCATGAGGTAATGTTAACTTTAACCATGTTGCTGCATCATCATCACTCATATAAACTGTTCCATCCACAACCTGCCCATTTCGTTGTCCCCGGGAACACAGCACAAATAACCGCCCGTTGATATTTTGGCGTAGTTGCCAGGCAAAAAGATTGTCGCCCAGCCCGGCGTTTTTTACCTGCCAGCTTTTACCGCCGTCAACCGATTTGTATATCCCTTTATTGAACACACTGGCATACAATGTGCGGGAGTTGACCGGCGTTGAGGTATCGAGTAAAATATTCGTACAAATAGAGTTTTCGGGAATTCCTTTATTGCTCTTGTTCCAGGTCAGTCCATTGTCATAGGACAGGGCTATACCTCCGGAGAAATGCTCAAAACCCTGCCTGCCAAACATTTTTTCACGCGGGAGGTCATGCGCATTCGCCCATGCCGCCCATACCCTTCCCTTTATTTTTGGATCGAATTTGACATCATAACAGGTGTTTTGCCAATCGGCGGGCACGTTTTTAATAGAGTGATACCACGATGCACCACCATTAAAAGTATGGAAGAGGCCTATGTCGGTGTAACATATAAAAAAATGATTTTTGTCGAACGGGTCAAAATGAATTCCGTAACAAGTTGTAACATCAAGCCCATTGCTGGCGAACGAACCATCAGGTCTGTTCCGGCTGTATATTTGTTCCCAGGTTTTTCCACCATTTGTGGTTTTATACCCCCGGGCATCGCCCGCATAGCAAACATCAGGATTGCCGGGTGCAACGCCGAGGTTAATGGGGCTTCCCCCCCAGCCTGGATCGAAACTGCGCTCCATCCATGTTCCCTTAAAATTTTTGGTGATAAATCCCGCTGGCGATGAAGATAACATTACAGGCTTCCATGAACTGCCGTAGTTTGTTGTTTTGAATATACAATACACATCTTCTGTAGCACCTTTTTCATTTTTCACAGGATTTGTAGTTCCAATATAAGCCACCGCCGGTTTTGTTGCACAAACCGTTAAGGCTTCATTGAGTCCCGGAGCCCTGCCATTGGCGAGGTTCTTTAAAAGACCATTATTTATTTGCGACCAGTTTCCCCCGCGGTCCTTACTTACAAACATTCCACCTTTTATTTCTCCATTTTCATTCTTGAAATCAGACTGAATATATAGGGTGTTCCTGCTTCCTTCTACGACATTAACCTTTTTAACCGGTAAAGGAAATAACCTGATACGGCCTTTAGTTTCGTCGATACCCGCACAAGCACTTTCCGTGAATACAATGGTTTCATCCTGCCCCCCGTTCCTCTTCCCGGGGAAAATAGCTTTGACATTTTTGCCGGGTATTTTTGCCACCAGTTTCCAGCTTTTTCCATAATCCGGTGATACGATAAGGAGGGCCGTATCGGGAGTCTTATTCTTGTTATTACTTCCTATATACGATTGCAGCTTAGCCAGGCCCAGGTAAATTCTCTTATGATCTGAAGGGTCAACTTCAACTTTTTCAATGGAGCCGTCAAAAGCGCCTTCTATAATTTCTGACGGAAGGTAATCGGTACCCTGGAGTTTAGTTACAATTTTTGGCTTACTTACATCGGGATAAATAATCCGCCAATGTTTTCCCCTATCCTCGGAGCGATAAAGGAGACTTAAGCCAGAACCCCTGTCTTCACTGTATCGGTAACCGTGCGTAGCAATATATATGGTATTGCGGTTAGATGGGTCAAATTCAAAATCATTGGGAACAGTCCAAAGATTTAACATGCGCCAGTCTGTTCCCCCGTTTTGGGAAATATAGGCACCTGTCATATCACAGTGCGTGAGCACAAGGTTTTCATCAAAGGGGCTTACGGTAGGTAAAAATATACCACCACCACCACCAGGGCCGATCACTTTAAATTCTTTTTGCGCGGTAGCAACCAGTTTATCCTTTGTTTTTATTTGCTGGCCCCGGGATTCTGAAAACAGGAACAAAAAGCATACAACTACCGGTAACCATTTGATGATTTTCAGCGGGCGGAAATTCCGGATCCACGGTAGTTCTATGTGGTAACGTTTTATCATTTCATTTTTGCATAAGTGTGCTATGACGCAAGCTTGATTCGGCATTAATATTAGCACTTAAAAAAAAGTTACTATTTCTAAAATAGATTTTTACCGCTCAATAACTACTTTGTTTTCTGGTCCGGTAACCCCCGCAAAATTTATAACCCGGAATACTAATTCATTAGTGTCCTTTTGTAATGGGATATCTACTGTATTTGAAACATCCCGCCAGTTTTCACCAGGCATTTCTTTCAACTGGTAGTTTTTTAAATTCGGCGTATTCGAATTGAGATCAATCCGTGCCTTACTTCCTTCAATGGAAACTTTTGTGGTAATTGTATTTGGTGTCCATTCAATGGCTTTGCGATCGGGAACCAGGTTCATGTATTTTGTATGGTATGCCCAATGGGGTTTATTGTCCCACATCCATGTATGTGTTTTAAAAAAATCGTCATTATACATGGTCAATATGCCCCTTGCCTTGTTCGTATCACCCCTGCCAGTATAATTATCATTATAAGTATCCCATTCGATCCATGAATAGGTCCTTGCAAAATGTTCCTTACTGGTTTTGTACTCAGGGTCATAATCCACAGGTATCCTGTTTGGCCCATTCACCATAGTTATATCTGCCGTTTTGTTTTTTAAATATTCATCCCGTATTTCGAGGGCCGATAATGGAATGCCATTTTTTTCAAAGTGATGGTCATACTTGGCGTCTGATAAAAACCATTTATGATACGAATTCAACCATATTTCATCAATACCATGATGGTTTTGTACGCCATCCTGCCCTCCGGGACCTGCACCCAGGCAACGGGTTACATATCCATACGCATTCATCACCGCATTTTGCACCACCATAAAATGCCCGCAGTGATATCCATTCCCTTTTAACGCATAGTCTAATATGCTCTCTGCCGATCCATCTCCGGGATGAGGGCCGGGGTCATTAATAGAAATGACGGACCGTATCCAGTGCCTTAAAAGCAGGATTCTTTTCAATTCATCTTTTTCACCATGAAAAATGGTGTCTAACTGGTACTTTTCTTTTAATGCATTGAACTTTGAGGAAGATAAATCCTCAAACGATTTAAATACCGTGTTTGCATAAAAATCGGGGTTATCAGTTTTTATTTGATGAAATGGCTTCTTTGTGTTGCAGCTTATAGTTAGCATTATCATGACAATAGCCACTATTAATTTACTTTTCATATACGTGTAGTTTTTAAAATTTTTTCTGATAATACTTAGTTCTGCTGTAGACGATAAGGAACTCAGAATTAGCTTTACCATTTATATGGCTTTAATAACCCGTAAACTTTTTTACATTTTATAATAATGGTAAAAGAAATGAAAGTAAAGACAAATAAATCATTATAAAAAATTATTTATTAGTAATAAAAATAAAAGCATATCTTTCTTTACCTTATCTTTCTAAATTTTAAAAATTAATTTATGAAAAGAAAATTCAACTCCTTCGCCTTATTTGTGTCAGGCACGTTTGCTGTACTTATTATTTTGTCAGCTCAAAAGAAATCTGTTTCAGATACAGTACTTGCGGCAGATTTGGCCCAGGTTGTCAATCTAAAAACTGCAAATCAATCCTTAAAAAGACCGACATATCAAACTGTAAGTATTGGATACGGGGCTAGTCAGTCACAGGCATGCAGCATGGAACCTGAAACCAGGTTTATTCAGGATGGCAAAACTTTTTCCACGGGGACAATCGTTTACTGGACACCGGCTTTTACATTACCAATAACTGGTCGTGCGTTTTTTACTGATGCTGCAACTGGAAAAATCTGGAACGTAAATTCGGCTACAGGTGTAATAGGTACATTTACGGAAAATTATTGTCCGTAGAATCGCAAGCATTTGTAAATGAACAAACCGGCGCGGTATCGTTTTAGTGTTGCCGGTTATGTTTCTTTTTAAAATCTACCCGCCAGGCTTCTTTGGAACAGTGCAGTTTATTAATACTCGTTAAACACCGTAGCTTTAATTATTTTATTGCCTTTAAAGCCTGCCTGGCGGTAAAACAAAGCTGAGATATATGAAAGCCTGTCTGGCTTCGCTTCTTTTTCTTTTGCTGTTGCAGGGGAGGGCGCAGCAATATAATAACTGGTATTTTGGGCAAAAGGCCGGGGTCAGCTTTAATAATCCGGTTAACCCATCGATTCCCGTTGTACTTAATAATAGTGCGATGGATACAAGATTTGCCTGCAGCAGCATCAGCGATACCGGGGGTAACCTTCTGTTTTATACTAATGGGGTTACTGTATATAACCACAACCACCAGGTAATGCTGAATGGCGACGGATTAGAGGGTAATATTGAAGCTGAGCAGGGCTGCACAATTATTCAGCACCCCGCCTATGACAGCATTTATTACATTTTTACGACAGACATTTTTTTAGGTGATCCTACAAACGGATACCAATATTCTGTTGTGGACATGGCAGGGGATAATGGCAATGGCCGGGTTACCTCTAAAAATATTTTACTTTTTCCTTTCAATACTGAGAGATTAACTGCGGCCCGTCATGCAGATGGTATAGGGGTATGGTTGATTACAAATGATCGCTTTTCAAATATCTTCAGGGCCTGGTTAATTACCTGTAATGGGTTGCAACCTAATCCTGTTATTTCTGTAGCCGGTGAGGTACTAGGCTCATTTTCCACAGATTGGACACCGTTGGGTGGTATAATGAAGGTGAGCCCGGACGGGAAACAATTATGCCAAACACAGGGGTATGATTATAATGAACTTCCCAACGACCCTAAAAGATTTTTCCAGCTCTTTGATTTTGATAATGCCACCGGAAAAATTTCAAGGCCCCGTAAAATTGTTTATGACGATGAAACTACAACTGCATGCGAATATTCAACCGATTCAAAGTATCTATATATTGATCGCCATTCTTTATTAATCCGCGGCCAAACACTACAACATTCTATTGATCAAATCGAAGCTAAGCTTAATACCGAAGCAGAAATTATTGCGTCAAGAATAAGGCTAACTACCTGTTCCGGCAGTACCTGTAGCAGCAATTTTTCCAGCCTTCAAACCGGGCCAGATGGAAAAATATATCTCAATCGTAAAACCTCAAAGCTTTCTGTTATCAGCTATCCCAATGCAAAAGGGCTTGGCTGCACATTTGAATTGGATAAAACGAACCTGGGAAATAATAGTGGATCAGGACTTCCCTCCATGATCAATGATGGCCCTTTTGATCCTTATAATAATATTACTTCGCAGCAGATTGACACATGCAAGGGCATTGTACAATTCAATGGGCGAACCGCAATGACTGGAACCGTTCAATGGTTATGGGATTTTGGCGATGGAACTACATCAACATTACAAAATCCACAACATACTTTCACTACCTACAATCAACCTTACAATGTAAAGCTCACTATTACCTCACTTACAGCCTGTGGTTATATCGTGAGAAAAAATATCGTTTACCCCCGCGGCACATTTACAAAAGCCGGTTTTGATTTTGTAGTAAGATGCGACTCAAGTTACGTAAGGTGTGTGAATACCTCCCTCATTTTACCTGATACAAGCGTTAAGAAATATAGCTGGGATTTTGGCGATGGAAATACATCCACACAACAGGACCCGGTTCATCACTATGCTACATCGGGGGTGTACCAGGTGAAACTGAAAATGACAACCACTACTGCCTGCATCGCTGATTCAATTACAAAAGCTTTGGACATTCAGCAGCTCAACATACAAGCGTCACCTGATCAAAGCATTGATGCAGGCCAGCCTGTGCAACTCTTTGTAACAGGTGGCGGCAGCCGTTTTCAGTGGTCGCCTGCCCGGTGGTTGAGTAATGCAATAATTGCAAATCCTATTGCCAGACCGATGGACACTATCACCTATACGGTAACTGCAACAGATGATACCGGTTGTAAAGATGCGGACTCGGTTACTATCCAGGTTAAAAATCATGTGGAAGGGATTAACGTACCTACGGCATTTACGCCGAACAACGATGGCCTTAATGATATAATCAGGCCTCTTTTAGGAAGCCAATATACCCTTAAGGAATTCAGCATCTTCAACCGCTGGGGCCAACAAGTTTTTTCAACCTCCGAACCTGGAGGAGGATGGGACGGCAGCCTGAATGGCCGGCCGCAGGATACGAGTATCTATGCCTGGATTTTAAAAGTAACCGATGCGCAGAATAAAACAATTATAAAGAACGGAACGGTTGTGTTGATCCGGTGACAGGTCTTTTGTTATAAATCAACAGCGCTAAAAATCAATAAAAAACTATGGAAAGAAATCAATGTTACTCTTTGCTATTTGCAAAAAATTATCTCTCTATAGTGATTTTATATTCCGGGCCGGTAACTCCTGCAAGATTCATAGTTTTGCGAATCCGGTCCAACGCCAATGGCCTGTCGCCCTGTTCCACCATAGCATTGTGAAGCAGAAATTCGTAATGGTTCCAGCCGGTATTTACAAATATTTTCTCTCCGGCATAACTCTGCCCGTGGAATTCTGCCTGTTCATCTGTTCCCAGTTCGTCGAAAATCCTGATGGAGCCATAATCGAGCCGGGAAGAAGGATTGTAGATATCGAATTTCAGATAATCGAATTCATCCCATTTTTTTTGAATTTTTTCACTTTCCAACAACAGGGATTGGCCACCAGAAGCAGTAAGTATCGCGCAGTTTTTGCCATGCGAAGGAAATTCCTTTGAAATAAGTGCCGTGCCATTCCAGTTTTTAAGAGTGGATGGATCTTCAAAATCATCAAGCACTTTTACAGTTCCTGGCTTTTTTATCTTCGGAAAACTGTCATTTTGAGCCTTTCCCGGCACACCGTATAATAGGATGAGGATTAAGGAAAATGCCTGAAGAGATCTTTTTTTCATAAATAAATAGAAGGGGCAAGAATTTAACATTAAAAAAACAAAGATTACCTGTCGAAGTATTAAGGCAGTATCATCAATTATCTTCTATAATGATTTTATGTTCCGGGCCGGCAACTCCTGCGACATTCATAGTTCGTAAAACAATTTCATTTCTCTTCTTTTTTAATTCTATTTCCATAGTGTCGGAAACGGCTTTCCATGCGGGAGGTCCGGACGGCACTTTCACCTGGTAGCTTTTTAAATTTGGAGTCATCGAAAGGAGGGTAATCATGGCTTTGTTTCCCTCAATATTAACTTTCGACGTGATGGTGTTCGGTGTCCATTCTATCGCTTTGCGATCCTTCACACGGTTCATATATTCGGTATTGTAGGCCCAAAATGGTTTCCCATCCCATAACCAGGTATGATTTTTAAAATAGTCATCCTCATACACAATCATATAATCCGTATTTGTTTTAGGCCGGTTGCTGTACCTGTTGTTGTACTTACCCCAGCTTAGCCAGGTATAGATCCGTGCAAATTTTTCTTTGGGCCTGTTTTTTAATTCAGGATAATTTGCGGTGGGTATTCTGCCCGGGCCTTTTACCAGTTCAATATCTGCAGCTTTATTTTTTAAGTATTCGTCACGTATTTCCAACCCCGATAAAGGAATGCCGTTCTTTTCGAAGTGATAATCATATTTGGCATCGGATAGAAACCATTTTTGATAACTGTTCAACCATACTTCGTTAATAGCATGATGCCCTTCACCTTCAATTTGGTCAACCGGTACTCCCACATCAGCAAGCAGGCACCTGGTAACATACCCGTAAGAATTCAACACCGCATTTTGAACCTCCGTATAATGCCCACAGTGAAATCCATGCCCTTTTAAAGCTTCATCTAGTATGCCCTCAGCAGAACCATCTCCGGGATAAGGTCCCTTATTATCAATCTTTATAGTTTTACTAATCCAGTTTCTTAATAATAAAATTCTTTGCAGTTCACCCGTTTCACCATGGAAAATAGTATCTAATTGATATTTTTCCTTCAACGCTTTAAATTTAGGAGAGGACAGATCTTCATACCCTATAAAAGCAGTATCAGGAATGAATGCGGCGTTATCCACTTTTACTTCATGGAACTTCCGTGCAGCACAACCTATGATGATGAGCATCAGCATTAATAAAAACAATGCGGTTGTTGATTTATTTTTCATTTTCATGCTG
>JBDTLZ010000003.1:0-6181 GCA_039934515.1 Ginsengibacter sp. | reverse complement strand
ACTAGCTTGTTATGATAATATTTGCAGTTGCATGAAGGAATAAGGATCTATGGAAAGCTGGTTGTCCTTTTCTTCAGGTACTTCACCAAGTTCTAGTTCAATAAAGGAATTGCCTTCTTTTATTTGCCAGAGAAATAACTTCTTATTTCCTCCGGGTTGCTTACATATTTCCGGCATCATTTCCTGTAATAAGCCATTCCAGCAAGCTTCTTCAAGCCGTTCTTTTTCTGAAAGGTTATTTTGCTTACCGGGATCTCTTTCAGAATATTCCCTGACTGAGAAGGTGGTGCCCATCATTAGTAAGATCTCCTGTTGTATGTAATTAGTTTTCATTTTGTGAATTTTAATGATCTTCTTATAAGACTTTAAAACTGTGTGAAAAGAATAACCGCTTATTAAAAACTTATGTTAATACAACGCAGGTCCGAACGTCTTTATTCTTATGAAACAATACATTTTATATAAATCGAGTATATTTTCGTATTAAATTGTAATAAAAAAACACGGTAAGTAACCATTTTATGAAAACTTCAAAACGTGTTGACACCAACCATAAGCAGCTAATTAACAACCTGGTAAGCCTGCTTGAAAAAGGCAATGCGCATGCTTCGCTCGATGACGCGTTGAAAGGAATAACATTTTCAGTGCTTGGCAAAACCCCTGGTAAACTGCCTTATACTATCTGGCAGCTTGCCGAGCACATTCGAATTGCGCAATGGGATATCCTGGAATTTTCCCGAAACGCCGGACATGTATCTCCAAAATGGCCGGAAGAATATTGGCCAATTGAAAAGGCCCCTGAATCAAAAGCTGCCTGGCAAAAATGTATAAAAAGCATACGTGCCGATCGCAGGGAATTTATAGAATTGATTAAAAATTCGGAGAAAAACCTATATGAATACTTTGAATACGGGAATGGGCAAAACCTCCTAAAAGAGGCGCTTGTAGTTGCCGACCACAATAGCTATCATGCCGGCGAGTTGATAGTTATGAGAAGGTTATTGAATGCCTGGAAAAAGTAGCATCAAAGCCAGCGGAAATGCCGATGTAAAAAATCAAAATTTAGATGTAATGTTCAGGGTTACGGATATTGCAGTATCCAATTACCTGTTACAGGCAATTTCGGCTGTTCATTGCAGTATCTTCGCATTGTTAAATAAGTGGTATGGTATGGTAAAAATAGGTGAATATAACGTCCTTAAAGTGATAAAAGAGAAGCCAATGGGCGTATTCCTGGACGATGGAGATATTGGTATTTTATTGCCAAAGCGTTTTGTGCCGCCGGGCACACAAATTGGGGATGACTTAAAAGTGTTCTTATACCATGATGGCGAAGACCGGCCGATTGCCACTACGCAGCAGCCCTTAGGAGTACTGGGTGATATTGTAAAATTGAGGGTCGTAAGTACTACAGCGCATGGAGCTTTTTTAGATTGGGGATTAATGAAAGATCTTTTTATTCCGCGATCAAAACAGGTAAGCTTTATGCAAACTATGGGAAGTTACCTGGTGAAAATAGTTATGGACGAACAAACCGGCCGCCTGGCTGCTACTGAAAAATTTGATCCCTCGTTATCCAACGAAACGCTTACTGTAAAAGAATTGGATATTGTTGACCTGCTGGTATATCGCCGGAGCGACCTGGGCTATGTTGTAATTATTAATAACAAACATACCGGATTATTACATTTTAATGAAGTGTACCGCTCAATTGAAATTGGGGATCGGTTTCCCGGATTTATAAAAAAAATTTCCCCGGGAAAAAGCGCAGCTACTTATCTTATTGATGTGGCTGCGGGCAAACCGGGATATAGCAGGGTTGAAGATGAGAGTTCAAAAATTCTACGCTTGTTAACAGACAATGACGGCTATCTTCCATATCATGATAAATCTTCACCGGAAGATATTTACGCATTTTTTGGCATGAGCAAAAAAACTTTTAAGATGACGACAGGAAAATTATTCAAGGAACGGAAATTGGAGTTTACCCAAACCGGCATTAAACTGGTTGTTCCTAACCAGTAACACGGAACAGAGTAACACTTCCTGGTTGGTTTCAAGTCAATGCAAAAACAAAAAAGTCTCCTCCCATTTTTAGAAAAAGCTGTAGTACCTTAAATTTTTTGTATGAATACAATCCGGTTAGCAAGCCTTACAGATGCTCATTCAATGCTGGAAATTTATTCTCCATACATTTTAAATACTGCCTTTACATTCGAAACCGAAGTTCCCACAGTTGAGATTTTTGCGAAAAGGATACTGGCCTATCTCGAAGACTGGCCATGGCTGGTGTGTGAGATTGATGGAACGCCGGCTGGATATGCGTATGCCACCCGTTACCGCGAAAGAGCTGCTTATCAATGGTGTGTAGAGAGTTCAGTATATGTTCATGATAATTATCAACAGCGGGGAGTGGCAAGTGCGTTGTATGCCGCATTGTTTGAAATTCTGAAACACCAGGAATGCAGGAATGTATATGCAGGCATTACCTTACCCAACGACAAAAGTTTAGGTTTTCATAAAAGATTTGGTTTTACTCATTTTGCCGATTATGATCATGTTGGTTATAAGCTTGGGAAATGGAACACAGTGAGCTGGTGCCGGTTACAATTGAATAATTATTCAGATGATCCCGATGCGCCGCTTAAGTTTCCTGTCGTTGAACAATCCTTTTTGAAAAAGGTGTGTTACGAAAAATCTACAATGATTAAGGAATAAACAGGCAGATAAATTTTTAAGTGATGGCATCACTTAACAGCAACCTGCTGCTGGTTTGCCAATGGTATTCGAATTATCTCATGCCTCTTGTATCGATACTTCCCTTAAATGATCGCTTGTCAAGGGAATGATTGCCGGCTGTAACTGCAGGATCTACCTTGTATACTTCGGGAGCCTGCAGTCTGAACGAACCCGTAGTAATATATTTTAATCCTTCAGCAAGACACGATTCATTCGGGTCTCCCCAGTCTTTATTCAGGCCATCCACTACCTGCGCATCGGGCGCAAAACCATTGAAATAACCACCCGAATTAATACCGTTGGTTGAGCGGAAAGAAACAGGAAATACATACCAGTCGCCCGCAGAAAGAGGAAAAAATCCAACAGGTTTACCATCCGTATTATTAGGCCCTACGATCTTTACGTCCATATAGGGTTTTAGATTATTAATCAATAATTCACTGGCTGAGGCGGTACTCAGGGTAACAATAAACAGAACATGATTGGGATTTAACGGCCCTGTTTTATTAAAATAGAGGGTTGCATTGTAGTCCTGGTGTTTATCATTATAAGTCTCCTTCATCATGACACTGCCATTAGCTGAAGCAGGCGCAAGGTAGTCGGCAAGCTTTTCCTGAACAGATACATAGCCGCCACCATTATACCGCAGGTCTATAATAATATCAGTTACACTTTGAGCTGCAAAATTATTCATCACTCTATCAAAATCACTAAAGATCTGGCTTGTATCGCCCAAAAATGAATTTAAGACCATGTACCCAACGGTTTTTGAACCCCTGTTATAGACAGTATCGAGGTATACTGTTTGCTGTGGATATTCTGTGGCTGTTAATGAGATATCGACTGTGGTATTATCAGGCTTTATAAATGTAAAAGTGGTATTGGCGCTGTTATAAACGTTTTTGACGATAAAAGTTATGTCATTTGCAGCCGTACTAATACTTTCATTTCCATTGATACTTTTAATTCTCCAACCTCTCTGAATGCCTGCAAGACCTGCAGGTGACAGCCTTTCCACGAGTTTCACCCTAAGGTCCTTATCTGCGAAGAAAAAAACACTAAGTCCAAAATCGCCGGTGGTCAATGTATTATTAACTGTACCAAAACCGCCACTTAGCTGGTTCCAGTCTGTTTTTAAAACACCAAAACTCCATTTGTCGACAGGTAAGTTGAAGCCGGTTTCTATGCTATATGCCCTCAGACCAACCATTACAGCATTTGGGTCAGCGTAGCTTTGTGGATCGAAAGTTGAAGGAACCTGGTTATACCATAGATAAAAATCTTTTGACCTTAGCAGCGCAGAATCCCTTGCAGCCTTAGCAGCAGTTGAAGAATCGACAGGTGTTACCGGCGTGCCCCCGGAGTCCTTATTTTTTTTACAGGAAATAGTTACCCCGATAAAAATAATGAGGATAATAACGTATAAGTGCTTGTTAGATTTCATAGTTTGAAAATAGCGGTGAATTTAAACAATCTATTGATTAAATGTTATGCCGGAACGGTTTTAGCATTAAGTATTAACAGGAATTAAAGAATTTTACATTTTTGGTATACAATTTAAATTAAAGTGCTGATAAATAAATAAATAATGGGTCTGCAAAAAAATCTTATCAATGGCAAGGAATCAAAGCGCGGGACTGCTGCTATATAGAAAGATGCTTATGCTTGAAGTTTTCCTGGTTCATCCCGGTGGTCCATTGTGGAGAAATAAAGATGCAACGGCATGGTCGATCCCAAAGGGAGAATTCGATGAAAGTGAAGAACCATTACAGGCCGCGATCAGGGAATTTTCAGAAGAGACCGGCATAACTGTTTCGGGTAAATTCATCGAAATGACCCCGGTAGTTCAAAAAGGAGGTAAAAAAGTCTTTGCATGGGCACTTGAAATAAATATTGATGTTGCCACTGTAAAATCCAATCATTTTGAAATGCAATGGCCGCCACGGTCAGGGAAATTTCAAAGCTTTCCTGAAATAGACCGGGGGGAGTGGTTTACTGTTGATATTGCTATGAAAAAAATCAATGTTATGCAGGGCGCTTTGATCAAAGAACTCCAGGATAAATTAACGCCCTAGTTCAATTCGAGTTTTGGAAAACGGAAATTCTGGCTATCATATACGAACAATTCATCTATTTCATAGGTCCAGAACTTGTATAAGCTTGATTTAATGAGGATTTGTTCAACCTCTTCTTTTGATTGGGCATTGATGATGATCCATGACCGGTGGGTTTCCATGCTCACTGCATAGCTCTCAATCACATTGTTATTAATGAGCATGTTGATGTAGGTACGATGCTGTGGCACATGAGTCATAAAATCATCTGAAAATTTAAATTGTATGGTTACCAAAAAGGCTTTCTTTAAATTGTCCATTCCATTATGTTATTACTCCACGCTTCTTTGAAGGGCGCGGTAATTTTTATATAGTTGTCGGTATATCCATCCATCATTCCATTTTTATCCTGTCCTTCAAAGAGTACTTTCCTGCTTTCGCCAATGTGCCGTATTGTAAAATCCTGTAATTTATTATAAGATAAGTTACGCAAAATTTTTGTTCGGAGATTGCGTATGCCCACAGGAACAACCGGTTCAATATTCAATGCATGGGTATTGTCTCTTTCCGAATAAGTGAAGACATGAAAATAAGAAACAGCTGTATTTTTTAAAAAATCTACCGTTTCATTAAAATCCTCATCTGTTTCACCGGGGAAACCGGTTATTACATCCACCCCGATGCAGCAGTGGGGCATCAGTGTTTTAATCATTGAAACTTTTTCAGCATATACTTCTTTTTTATAGCGCCTTCTCATGAGTCCGAGGATTTTATTGCTGCCGCTTTGTAAAGGAATATGAAAATGGGGCATAATTTTTTTACTATTCGCCACCAGTTCAATAATTCGTCCCTCGAGGAGATTCGGTTCTATAGATGAGATTCGGTATCGCGCCACACCTTCATTGTTTTCAATAGCTGCTAGCAAATCATAAAAATTGTCACCGCTATTTCTACCATGGTCATCTTTGCCAAAATCACCCAGGTTGATACCGGTAAGTACAATTTCTTTAACCCCCGAAGTGGCAATTTTTTTTATTTCGGCTAACACATTTTCTATTGAGTTGCTCCTGCTTTTTCCACGCGCCATGGGTATCGTACAGAATGAACAATTGTAGTCGCAGCCATCCTGCACTTTTAGAAATGTGCGGGTCCTTGTATTAATTGAAAAGGACGAATGAAAACCATTTAACTCTTCAATATCGCAACTGCATATCCGGGCGCTGTCTCCCTTTGTAAGCTGGCGTAGGTGGGTAGTTATATTAAATTTTTCTGCTGCGCCCAACACCAGGTCTACACCGTCTATTGAGGCTATTTCCTTTGGTTTCAACTGGGCATAGCAGCCGGTTATTACCACCATCGCCTTCGGGGCTCTTCGCTGAATCCTTCTT
>JBDTLZ010000002.1:0-3881 GCA_039934515.1 Ginsengibacter sp. | reverse complement strand
GGTTCCGCACAGAAAGTTCATCTATCTTTTTTAAGTTGCTACTGGTGCCGCTTATTGATTTATAGATTACCGACCTGTATTTTGCGATGAAGGCAGCTGCTCCTTCTTTATTATGTGTAATTCATGTATCCGTATGTCCAATCCATGTTTGTTTGCGATCATTGATTGAAAGGGCATTTAATTATTAAATATCATCGGGTTGGGGGCGTTAGCTACGTGTGGGCATTTGATATTGTCAAGATGCCTGAACAATTTAGTGTAGGTGTCATCTATTGCCTTTTTATTTTGGTTGTATATATTTATTCAGGGGTAATTTTTTTGATACAACCGGAAAAAAAACAGCTGTGACGCGTTATTATGGCCTCACAATCCATAACTTCCCGGCAGGTTGAAAATTGGCACCCGGATATTTATTCCCCGGGAGTGGTCATTATTTTATTCATCAGTATTATTTTTATAAAGTCCAAATATGTGATTAACTTATTAAAAATTTGGAATATGAATTACAAGAAGAAATACATCTTATTTTTTCTTTGCGCTCCCCTGGTACTTTTCGCACAGAAAGAAAATGTTGATACTGCTATTATGAACCGGGTAAGAAAAGAAGGAATGGATAATTCAAAGGTTATGGATATTGCTTTCCATTTAACAGATGCGAGCGGGCCAAGGCTTACAGGTTCACCCGGATTTATGAGGGCGGCCAATTATGCAAAGGATCAATTGTCGCAATGGGGTTTAACCAACGCAATTCTTGATCCGTGGGGCACCTTTGGGAAAAGCTGGGAACTCGAAAGGTCTTACATTGCGATGACTGTTCCATGGTATAAGCCTTTAGAGGCTTACGCTAAAGTGTGGACGAGTGGTACAAACGGCCTGCATAGCACCGAAGTACTTTTGATTACTGCTAAAGATTCTGCCGGCCTTGATGTATATAAAGGCAAGCTTGCCGGAAAACTTTTGATTATAGATAGAAGCGATTCCTACAATTTAAGTTTCAGCCCCGACGCACGACGGTATAGGGATGGGCAACTGGATACTATCGCTAATCCGCAAGCGCCGGCACAATCTGCAGTTACCGCGGCTGAACGAAAAAACCAGGAACTATTGTTAAGCCAGGGCCGCACCCAGTTAAGCATGATGAATACCTTAAAGGCGATGTCAGCCAGCGAAGGGGCTATCGCATTATTTACAACCAATCCACGCAACCACGATGGAACTATTTTTGTACAACAAGCCGGCCCCTACAAAACGACAGACCCTGCTAATTTCCTTGATATAGCGTTGCAATGGGAAGACTATATGACGATAGTGCGCCTTCTCAAAAATAACATACCAGTGAAAATGGATGTCGACGTGCGAACAAAATTTATCACAACCGACACGATCGGGTATAATGTTCTTGCAGAAATAAAAGGCACAGATAAAAAACTCCAGGATGAATTGGTAATGCTGGGCGGTCACCTCGATTCATGGCACAGTGGTACAGGTGCAACAGACAATGCAGCAGGTTGCACGGTGATGATGGAGGCTGTAAGAATTTTACAGGCAATAGGTATAAAGCCGAGACGAACGATCCGTATTGCTTTGTGGAGCGGCGAAGAGGAAGGCTTGTATGGGTCAAGAGGCTATGTGAAGAAAACTTTCGCCGATCCTGCAGACATGAAATTATTGCCAGCTCATGGCAAATTCTCTGCTTATTTTAATGTCGATAACGGTACAGGGAAAATCCGTGGCGTTTATTTACAGGGCAACGAAGCTGTTCGCCCGATCTTTCAGCAATGGCTTGCACCTTTTAATGATCTTGGCGCTAAGACGCTTACCATCAGCAATACCGGCGGTACCGATCATCTCTCGTTTGACGCGGTGGGCTTACCTGGCTTTCAATTTATACAGGACCCAATTGAATATGATACAAGAACGCACCATAGCAACATGGATGTTTATGATCATTTGTTACAAGATGATCTTAAACAGGCAGCGATAATTGTAGCAGCATTTGTTTATAACGCTGCTATGAGAAATGAAAAAATTCCACGAAAAGAATTACCTGTGGTACAGCAGGTTAAATAAGAGTCATAAAATACGATACGCCTGTACTTTGAATTCAAATGCCAAAGGGCTCCAATTTCAACTTCGCTATTTAGGCTGTGTCATACTGAACCAGTTGCCGCAGCCATCAGTAATAATAGCCTCTATGCCATAGAACTGTTCCTTTGGCTCACACTTGAATACAACTCCCTTTGCCTTTAGTTCCTCATACGTTGCCCTGCAGTCTGGTGTTTGCAAAACCCCGGCACCAAGGGCTCCTTTTTCAAGAAGGACTTTGAAAGCATGTTGCGTTTCTTCGTCATTATGCATTCCCGGATGCAGGGGCTGCAAAATCGCAATTTCAAGATCTGGCTGCTCAGGCGCAGTTAAGGTAAGCCAACGAAAGCCATTGTCCATATTTACATCGGTATGTACTTTAAAACCGAGTTTGTTAACATAAAAATCGTAAGCGACATCAAGGTCATTTACAAACAGGCTGCTGTGAGATAGTTTTGTAATCATACAATTATTTTAATGATGTAAAGCTATTAATTGAAACACAAAATAATTTCCCGGATATTGCTTTTTTATTTTCTGCCCGGCTAATGTTGCATTATATCAGCCGCAGCAATCCAGGTATTCAGAACTGTGTTTTGTGGCAGCGCAAAATATCATTTATCGAATTGATAAGTATCGGCAAAACAATGCGGAATAAATCTTTTAGGTTGTTCTTTCGCAAGCTTGTTTTTGAGATAACCTATGTTACGATAATACTGCGGCGCATAACCGTATTGCTTCCTGAATAGCGTGCTGAAAGATCCCAGGCTTTCAAACCCTACGCTATTGCATACTTCCCTTATACTGATACCTTCTTTTGTTAATAGGTCTTTCGCATGCTGAAGCCTTAATATCGTAAGGTATTCATGCGGGGTCTTTCTATATATACGCGTAAATAACCGATGAAAATGAAATCGTGAAAAAAATGCCTGTTGCGAAATTTGTTCAAGATCCAGCGCCTCTTGGAAATTGTCGTCTATAAACATTTTAGCCAAAACCACACGCTCATAAATATCGTTTGCTAACAGTCGCATATATTTATCATTTAATTGAATATTTATTGGCTTGATGGATTTTTCCATCCGTTCGTCAATTTTTCAACCGTGGCTTTTACTCTTCCTGATCTCGTTTCTTCTTTCTTTGCAGTTACGATCCATTCGACATATTCCTTCCGCTTAGTGAAAGAAAGCCCGTTGAAAAATGATTGCGCTTTTTTGTCTTTATTGAGTGCAGCCGTGAGATCATCGGGTAGGCGGATCGTTTTGCCTGATGCATCTATGTATTCAAAGATGGGGTGTTCTTTATTCAGGTCTGCTTTATTCCAGTCTGCCCTGGTCTTTAAGCTGCATCCAAATACGCTCCATACTTCATCGAACGAAATAAGGCTGATCCAGGTTAAGCTGTCATCGTGTTTCAATAAGCTGTCGCACCCTTTATCCCTTGTAAGGTCTGTTTGTATTTTGGAAGTTCCTTTGGGATAATATATCCGGCAAACAATATCTTCCTTTATCAGCGGTAAAATTCCTGGCAGCTCTTTTTCCATCCGTGCTTTGTTTTCAACAAACCAATGTACCTGGTTGTATTTTTTTGCCTTAGCGGAAATTTGTACATTATCCGGAAGCGGCTGTAACTGTTTTTTAAAACTGGCAGGTGCATGAATCTCCAGCAGGGTTGACCCTTCCCTGATTTTTAATTTCTGAGCCGCCGGAGTTAGCATAAGATGAAACTTGAAAGAATAAAATTATTAAATTTTCAACAAGGTCATTTCTTCAAAATTGCTATTAATTACAATAACC
>JBDTLZ010000001.1:0-62455 GCA_039934515.1 Ginsengibacter sp. | reverse complement strand
AAGGCCGAGCGGTTGTGCGTTCTTTGTAAACCTGTCGGAAGAGCAAAGCCACCATGGTTCGTGTCTCACGAACCACAGTAGAGAAGCCGTGTCGGGTTCAAGCTACGCAGGTTGGCGAGACGCGAACCAAGGGAGATGGAAAATACATTTTTTTTTGCCTATTAGGTATTGGTTAAATAGGCCTTTCGTAATTTCAAACAATTAATAATTCTGCAATAATGAAACCCTGCCTGTTCGTTGCCTCAATTCTTATTTTTTTAACCTGCAATGCACAGCAAAAAATTGATTTACTGGTTTACAACGCGACCATCTTTACGGTTGATACAAACTTTTCAACACAGGAAGCTGTAGCAGTGAACAAGGGGAAAATTATTGCAACTGGCAAAACAACAGATTTGCAAACAAAATATAATGCGAGAGACAAAATAAATGCACAGGGCAAATATATTTACCCGGGCCTCATAGACGCCCACGCACATTTTTTTGAATACGGACTTGGATTAAAAAATGCCAATCTCGTTGGAACCGATAGCTGGGATGCCGTCATCGAAAAATTAAAGATCTTTGCATCCGAAAATCAGGAAGGGTGGCTAATAGGGGAAGGATGGGATCAAAACGACTGGCCTGAAAAAGCATTTCCCACCAATGAAAAATTAAATGAACTGTTCCCCGACCGGCCGGTACTGTTATCGCGCATTGATGGCCATGCTGTTATTGCCAATAAAAAAGCGCTTGAAATATCAGGAATTCAACCTGGGGCTAAAGTACCAGGTGGCGAAATAGAGGTGAACAATGGTGTTCTTACAGGTATCCTCGTTGATAATGCCGCTGGCCTTGTATACCGCAATGTCCCGGGCCCTTCACGCGCTCAAATAAAAGACGCCCTGATGAATGCACAGCGAAATTGTTTGGCTGCCGGTCTCACAACTATTGATGATTGCGGCCTGGATTATCGCCAGGTATTATTAATTGATGAGCTGCAAAAAAATAGTGAGCTCGTCATGCGTATGTATGTAATGCTTCGTGATGAGAAGGAGAATTATGATTTTCTTTTTGCGAAGGGTAAAATAAAAACCGATAGACTCAACGTTCGTTCTTTTAAAGTATTTGCCGATGGTGCATTGGGCTCACGCGGAGCTTGCCTGCTCGCTCCTTATTCAGATAAGCCTGGGTGGAGCGGCTTTCTTGTAAACTCCCGGGAACATTTAGATTCTGTAGCAGGTATAATAGCAAGCCACGGATTTCAAATGTGTACGCATGCTATTGGTGATTCAGGAAACCGAACAGTCCTGAAAGTGTATGCTACTTATTTAAAAGGTAAAAATGATTTGCGCTGGCGGATCGAACATGCCCAGGTAATTGATAAAGATGATTTTCATTTATTTGGTGATTACAATATTATTCCTTCAGTGCAACCCACACATGCTACCTCCGATATGTATTGGGCAAAAGACCGGCTTGGAGATGAACGGGTGAAAACCGCTTACGCATATAATGATCTGCGCAGGCAAAACGGGTGGATCCCACTAGGTACCGATTTTCCGGTAGAAGATATTTCTCCCATAAAAACATTTTACGCTGCCTTCGCGCGCAAAGATTCCAAAGGGTGGCCCGCGAATGGTTTCCAGGCTGACAATGCTTTGAGCAGGGAAGACGCCTTGCGCGGGATGACGATTTGGGCGGCTAAAAGTAATTTTGAAGAAAATGAGAAAGGAAGTCTTGAGCCAGGGAAATTTGCTGATTTTATTATAACCGACACAAATATTATAACAGCCGCTGAAAAGGATGTTTTAAATACGGAGGTTTTAATGACTTTCTTAAACGGGGAAAAAGTATATGAAAAAAAATAACTATTTAACACAGGCAAGGCTGATCTTTTCAGAAAATGAATAAACAAAATCATATAAAAGCATTCATTTTTGATATGGATGGAACCATTGTTAACAATACCCTGTATCATACTAAAGCGTGGCTGCAGTTTTTAAATAAATATGGTATCAGCATTAAAGAAGAAGAGCTGCATGCTAAAATCTTCGGGGCGAGTGAGGAGATCATGCCAAGGTTTTTTGGAAAAGATCTGTCGCGGGGCAGAAATGTAAGCCTCGCTGGTGAGAAGGAAACTTTGTATAGAAATCTTTATAAGGAACTCATTGTAGAATTACGTGGCCTCAGCCATTTATTAAGGATTGCTAAAAGAAAGAAAATTGCTGTTGCCCTCGCAACTATGAGTGATATTCATAACATAAGTTTCATTGTTGACAAACTCAACATCCGTTCTTCATTTGATATGATCGCAGGCGCAGAGCAGGTTACAAATGGTAAGCCACATCCTGAGATATACGAATTGGTTCTCTCAACCCTGAAAATAAAACCTGCGGAGGCGGTTGTATTTGAAGATTCACAGGGCGGTGTATTATCGGCTATAGCTGCAGGAATTCCGGTTATTGGTGTTTGCACAACTCATTCAAAAGAAAAATTTAAAGAATGGGGCGTCGATGTATGCATTAACGATTTTGAAGAATATATCGGTACTTATATGACGATATAATTTTAAAGGATGTCGCAGGTGGTATTACAATAAAGATTAATTATGAAGAAAATTTTAATGACCGCGATAGTTTTTTTGTTGGTACTGCCTACTTTTCAGGGGCTATATGCACAACAACATCCGCCGTTTTACGATGATATTGAGAGATTTAAAAAGGAAGATAGCGCCAATACCCCGCCAGCCAATGCTGTTCTTTTTGTAGGGAGTTCTTCGATAAGAAAATGGAGCGATGTGCAATCTTATTTCCCCCGGGCGACCATCATTAACCGGGGATTTGGCGGCTCCGAGCTCACGGACGTTATCCGTTACGCAAAAGATATTATCATACCATATCATCCCAGGCAAATTGTAATATATGCAGGAGAAAATGATCTTGCCTATTCAGACACGACAACTGCAGTAACTGTTTTGTTAAGAGTAATAACATTATTTGATATTATCCGTTCGGCAATGCCATCTGTACCGGTAATCTATCTATCTCTTAAGCCCAGCCCCTCCCGGAAGCGGTTGATGCCAGAAATGGAAGATGCCAATAAAAGGATCCGGAATTTTTTGCTGTCCCGGAAAAATGCAGTGTTCCTGGATGTATATCATAAAATGCTCAATGCTAATGGGAAACCGATACCAGGCCTTTATGAATCCGACAGCTTGCATATGAATGCCAGTGGATATGCAACCTGGCAAAAAATTATAGATCCATATTTATTGAAAGACAAAAAATAAGATCATGAAATATATTTTGCTTTTAGTAAACACATGCTGGCTGTTATCCTTTACCTGTAATTCGCAGGTATCGCAAAAAGCGGCTGCTGGCTGGACGTTGGTTTGGGCCGACGAATTTAATTATCACGGGCTGCCGGATTCTGCAAAATGGGAATATGATACAGGTGGAAACGGATGGGGGAACAATGAATTACAATATTATACAAAAAATGATACTAATAATGCCGTTGTCCATAACGGCTTGCTGGAGGTTATTGCGAGAAAAACCGAAAGGGAAAACAGGCTATATACTTCCGCAAGGCTTGTAACAAAAAGCAAGGGTGATTGGATAAACGGGAAAATAGAAATCAGTGCCAGTCTGCCCGCTGGCCGCGGTTTGTGGCCGGCAATCTGGATGCTGCCTACCGATTGGGATTATGGCAACTGGCCCAACAGTGGTGAGATCGACATAATGGAACATGTTGGATTTAAAAAGGATTCTGTATTCTTCAGCATACATACGGAAAGCTTTAACCATGTAATACATACACAGAAAACAAAAGGCGTAAAAATTATTGATCCCTACGATGCTTTTCATATTTATGCCATTGAATGGGAGCGACAGAAGATTGATTTTTTGCTGGATGGTGCGGTGGTATTCAGTTATTTCAATTCGGGCAAGGGCCATAAAGAATGGCCATTTGATAAAAGATTCCATTTGTTGTTAAACTTAGCTGTTGGCGGAAATTGGGGCGGACAGGAAGGTGTTGATGGCACGATATTTCCGGCAAAGATGCTGGTCGATTATGTTCGGGTATATCAAAAAAAATAATACCTGGTATATTACAAGGCTACCCTTATTAAAAATCATTCTTATACCCGTGAGTTATAATAAAGTCATTAGTGTATCAATGTTGATTAGTTTGCCAGGGCGTGACCGGAAGGTATTTTAATACAATGAAAATAAAACAGCCGGCATTGCCCATTCTTCGCCAGGTCATATGTTAACAGCGGGGATGTGCTTTCTTTATATTTGATATTTTTAATTGCCATGAAGAGAGAAACCGCGATAGAAAAAATAAAAAGCACTGACACCTGGGATATAGTTGTTATAGGGGGCGGTGCATCTGGTCTGGGCATTGCGCTGGAAGCCTGCGCCCGCGGTTATTCTACACTTGTTGTAGAACAATCGGACTTTGCAAAATCCACTTCAGGCAAGAGTACCAAGCTCGTCCATGGAGGTGTTCGCTACCTTGCCCAGGGCAACCTGGCCCTTGTGCGTGAAGCCAGTGTTGAACGGGGTTTGTTATTTAACAATGCACCACATCTTGTAAAAAATCAAACATTCATCATACCAGTATACAACAGATGGAACAGGTTGAAATATACACTGGGTTTGAAATTATATGATTGGATAGCAGGTCGCTTAAGCCTTGGTTCCTCAATTTTTATTTCCCGCAAAAAAGTCCTGGAAAAACTGCCCGGCATTCTTTCTAAAAATTTGTTTGGTGGAATCCTGTACCATGATGGGCAGTTTGACGACGCAAGATTGGCCATTAACCTGGCGCAGACAATTTTTGATAATGGCGGGCATGCTGTCAACTATATGAAAGTCGATGGCTTGTTGAAAGATGACAACAGGATATGTGGCGTAAAGGTTATTGATGGGGAAACGGGAGAGACGTTTAACATAAAAGCCACTACAGTCATAAATGCCACCGGTGTATTTGCTGATGATATTCTGAAAATGGATAATCCCGGAGCAAATAAAAATATAGCGGTAAGCCAGGGAATTCACCTGGTGCTCGATAAAAGTTTTTTACCCGGTAAAGATGCCCTTATGATCCCGGAGACAAGCGATGGACGGGTTTTGTTCATTGTTCCATGGCATGACAGGCTTCTTGCAGGAACAACAGATACGCCTGTGCAGGATGTTACGCTGGAACCGGTTGCGCAGGAAAAAGAGATCGAATTTATTTTAAACACTGCCGCGCAATATCTCACGCTAACGCCTAAACGCAAAGATGTTTTAAGCGTATTTGCCGGCCTCCGGCCACTTGCTGCTTCTAAAGAAAAAGGAATCGCCACGAAAGAAATTTCGCGGAGCCATAAGATCATGGTCTTACCCTCGAACCTGTTTACAATTATAGGTGGTAAATGGACCACTTACAGAAAAATGGGGGAAGATATGATTGACAAGGTTGAAAAAGAATCCGGATTTAAACAAACCATGAGCAGAACAGGTTCTTTGCGAATTCATGGGTTTGCAGTGGCCGGAGACGATAGTGATCCTTTATACTACTATGGAAGTGATAAGGGATCAATCAATAAAATAATGGCACAAACGGGCGATGTGTGGATCAGCGAAAAATTAAATATTCATAAGGCACAGGTAATATGGGCGGTACGGGAAGAAATGGCCAGGACTGTTGAAGATGTATTAAGCAGGAGAACCAGGGCATTGCTGCTTGATGCGAAGGAAAGTTCACGTATTGCGCCTACCGTTGCTGCTATAATGGCTGATGAAATGAATAAGGATGAAGGGTGGATAGCGCTGCAGGTAAGGAGCTATAATATAGTTGCCGGTAATTACAGCCTGGATGACTGATACTGTTTGTCATATAATCTTGTTCGGGGTAGCTTGTTTCCACAAAATAGTACAATTACAATCTTTAATTATTATATTGTTCTTTGTAAATAGATTGAAGTCTCTTTATTTCCAAAAACGATTGCATGTCAAAATATATTTTATCCTTCGACCAGGGAACAACCAGCTCACGTGCTATAATTTTTGATAAAAGCGGTGCAGTAAGGGCGGTTGCGCAAAAAGAATTTACGCAGCTATTTCCAAAGCCGGGCTGGGTCGAGCATGATGGAAATGAGATCTGGTATACACAACTCGGTGTGGCAACAGAAGTAATACTGAAGGCGAACCTGACCATTCACGACATAGCCGCCATCGGCATTACCAATCAACGGGAAACAACCCTGGTATGGGACCGGCAAACGCAGCAGCCAATTTATAATGCTATTGTATGGCAGGACAGGCGAACGGCTGAATATTGCAATGAATTAAAAGCGGCAGGGCATGCTGTAAATATCCAGCAACGCACAGGGCTGGTAATAGATGCTTATTTTTCGGCAACCAAGTTAAAATGGATCCTGGATAATGTTGAAGGTGCAAGGCTAAAAGCCGAAAAAGGAGATCTTTGTTTTGGAACAGTTGATTCATGGCTTTTGTTTAAACTTACTAACGGTAAAGTACATACGACAGACGTAAGCAACGCTTCCCGTACGATGTTATTTAACATTCATACATTAACGTGGGATGACGAACTGCTGAAATTATTTAACATTCCGCCGGCCATGTTACCTGCTGTAAAATCAAGCAGCGAGGTGTATGGAGAAACAGAAGAAATATTCACCGCCACACGGGTGCCGGTCTCCGGTATTGCAGGTGATCAGCAGGCCGCGCTTTTCGGACAAATGTGTATAAAACCCGGCATGGTTAAAAACACTTACGGTACAGGTTGTTTTATGCTGATGAATACAGGTGATAAGCCTGTGTTGAGCAAGAATAACCTGCTCACAACGATAGCCTGGAAAATTGGTAACACAACGACTTACGCATTGGAAGGAGGCGTATTTATAGGAGGTGCAGTGGTGCAATGGTTAAGGGATGGGCTGGGTATCATTAAAACTTCGCCAGACGTGGAGAAGCTTGCATTATCAGTGACCGATAATGGTGGTGTCTATTTTGTGCCTGCATTTGCAGGGCTCGGGGCTCCTTATTGGAACCAGTTTGCCCGGGGCACTATGTTGGGAATTACACGAGGTACAAGCGCAGCTCATATTGCAAGGGCTTCTATTGAAAGTATCGCATTACAAACAATGGACGTTCTCCAGGCAATGAATGCAGATGCAGGATTACCCATCAGGGAATTACGGGTAGATGGCGGAGCAACCGCGAATGATTTGCTCATGCAATTTCAGAGTGATGTTCTTGATTGTAAAGTTATCCGACCTCAAATAACTGAAACCACTGCATTGGGAGCTGCTTACCTGGCAGGGTTGGCAGTGGGTTTCTGGAAAGATACCCATGAGATAGAAAATTATTGGGTAGCAGAAAAGAACTTCCTGCCGGTGATGAGGGAAGAGGAGCGATTGAAAGAAATCCGCCAATGGAAAAAAGCCATAAGAGCTGCACAGGTATGGGCAGAAGTTTGATACCGAATATCGATGATCTATACAGCCGAAAACACCAAAACCCCGGACTAAACTCATTTAACGATCAACTAATTTTTATGTCAATTTTTTTAAGTGAATTTTTAGGAACAGCAATATTGCTAGCCCTGGGAAATGGTGTTGTAGCAAACGTTGTCTTAAATAAAACCAAGGGCCAAAATGGCGGATGGATTGTTATCGCCTTTGGATGGGCCATTGCTGTTTTTGTAGGTGTGTTTGTGTCTGCTAAATCCAGTGGCGCACATTTAAATCCTGCAGTAACTATCGCTTTTGCCTATTTAAAGAAAATTAGCTGGGATTTGGTACCGCAATACCTGGCGGGACAGCTACTTGGTGCTATGGCAGGCAGTGTAATTGTTTGGCTCGCTTATCTTCAGCATTTTAAGGCCACCGAAAACGCCGGAACTATCCTGGCTGTATTTGCAACCAGCCCTGCCATAAAAAGTCCGGGACATAATTTTCTCACAGAATTCCTGGGAACATTTTTATTTATACTTTGCATCTTATTTATTGCATCGCCCTCCAACAGTCTTGGATCTCTTGATGCCCTTCCTGTTGCGTTACTCGTATTGGGTATTGGGTTAAGTTTTGGCGGGCCGACAGGGTATGCTATCAACCCCGTACGGGATCTCGGCCCGAGGATCATGCACCAGCTCCTTCCATTATCCCACAAGGGTCCCAGTGAATGGAGATATGTACTGGTGCCAATTTTTGGCCCGCTGGCAGGAGGACTGCTGGCTGCAATAGTTTTTCATTACCTCGGTAGTGTGTGATTGATGATAAAGCTGCTTTTACCACTTTATTTTGAAGGATATTAACACAGCACGAATAATATTCACCATTGAATCCTTCCTATCTTTGCATTTCAACTCTTTCTTTTGGATAAACAGCTAGTGATTTTTGAAGATCTTGGGGTTATTAATTATAAATTGGCCTGGGACTACCAGGAGCTTTTAGTAAAAAAAAATCTTGACATAAAAGCGGAAGCAAGGAAAGTACTTTTGGCTATGGCTGGTGATCAGTTAAATGGCACTCCTTTGCAAGCGCCGCATGGTGGCATACAATCATCCCCAATATATGATCCAAACGGGCAATTACCCACGCGCAACCATCTTCTTTTCTGTGAACACCCACCTGTATATACCCTTGGGAAAAGCGGGCATATGGAAAATGTACTGTTAACCGAAAATGAGATGGAGGAAAAGGAAATCGAATTTTTTAGAACCAACAGGGGCGGTGATATTACCTTTCACGGCCTTCAGCAGGTAGTGGGCTACCCCATCCTCGACCTGGAAAAATTTTATACAGATATAGGTAAATATTTGCGAAGCCTGGAGGAAGTTATTATACTCACTCTCGGTGGGTACGGCATCACAGGCGATCGCAGCAAAGGTGAAACAGGCGTATGGATTGACCCGGGTATACCCGGCAAAGAGCGCAAAATTTGTGCCATGGGTATTCGCTGCAGCCGGTGGATAACAATGCATGGCTTTGCGCTCAATGTAAATACAGATCTTAGTTATTTCAATAATATTATTCCTTGCGGGATCCTAAACAAACAAGTTACATCAGTTGAAAGAGAGGTCGGTCATAAGGTAGATTTGTCAGAAATAAAGAAAAAACTTACCAATAATTTTGAGCTGGTTTTTAACGTAGAGATCATTTAAACTCATGCCCCGATTCATCGAGTACAGGGAAAGGCTTGCCATCTTTTGGTATGTATAATTTATGTTTCTCCACCAGTACATCATCTGAATAGATCTCAAAATTGAACAAGCCGGCATGAGAAAAATTTACCTTGTCAAGGGTGAGCCAGGATTCAGTAACTTTTTTTAATTCAAAAATGAGTGAACCACTCTCTTCATAAAATTTAATGGAGTATTTTTTTGTATCGGCATCCGGCAGGTCAATGATCACATTGTTATCTTTCCCGGTGTAAACTCTTTTGGAAGGTACGAACCATGTCTTTACCGGCACCTGGGGAACTTCCGGCGCTTCCGGTACTTCAGTTATAGCTTTTGCAGTGTCCAGCCCCGGCTTATGTGATTTGGTGAAAATATAACTGCCACCTTCAAATGAAACAAACACGCGATAATACTGAGAAACTTTAAATTCTTTGGCGTCGACAAAGCCGTTGGATCTGGCTTTTACATTCAGCACACTGCCGATAGTTGTAAAATTTTTAAGGCTATCACCGGAACGCTGGATATTAATTGTGGTAGCTGTGGTAAAGGTATTCGTCCAGGCGATAACAACTTTGTTGCTTCGTTGTGTTACCGAAATATTCGGCAGCGTATCCTGTGCAAGAGAAGCTTTTTGAAAGGCCAGTAAAAAAAATAAAAAGGATACCAATTTATACATAGGATGGACGAAGCTATTTGAATTTCTAAAATACAAAATATAAATGCCTGTTAATTGAGTTTAAAAAATGAGTGTTCCCGGGGATAGCGACCTGTTTCCCTGCAAACCGCCGGTGTGGATGCACAGGATATCAGAACCACCGGGAAAATAATTTTTATTTATTAGATCATACACGCCAAACATCATCTTCCCTGTATAAACAAAATCCAATGGGATTTTAGTGTGATTATAAAAATTATTCATAAAATTAATCAGTTCTGTTGTTTTTTTTGCGTAACCTCCAAAATGATAACTGCCATTCCAGTAATATTTTTTTTCGAATCCCACGTTTAATATTTTCAAGCGCGAATCAATATCATCCATATTTTTCAGCACGCTGAAGCCTGTGAGTTCTGCTTCACATTCACTCCCCATGATCAAGCCTGCAAAAGTTGTGGCAGTTCCCACAGCACAACAAATGTGCGTGAATTTTCCCGGGTTAAAATAGCCGGCTATAAGTTTTGCGCCTTCAACACCTCTTTGGGAAAACCCTCCTTCAGGTACCAACGTATGGCCACCATATTTATTAAGAAGGCTGCTCAGGAATTCGGTATCATCAATTTTTTTATAGGAAGAACGGCTGATAAACTCAAGTTCCATACCATTTTCGAGGCAGAATAATAAAGTATGCGAAAGCGGTTCCGGTTCCTCTCCACGTACGATGCCAACTGATCTTAATCCATTCATCTTACATGCAAAAGCAGTCGCGGCGAGATGATTGGAATAGGCACCCCCAAAAGTTACGACCTGTTTATGGACAGAATGCAATGCTTCCTCCAGGAAATAATGAAGTTTAAATATTTTATTTCCTGAAACTACCGGGTGTATTTTGTCAAGACGAAGCAGGGATACTGTGGCATTGTGTTTGCCCGATAGTGCCCTATTCAGCAATTCAATATTGGCGGTATGGTTCCCGGGCACAGTTGATGAATTCATTATTGGAAATTACTGGCATAAGAATTCTTGCTTATTTTCGCAACAAATTACAAAATCAACAACAATATAAAATAAACAATCAGCAAACAACAACATAAAAAAGAATTTATGAAACCGACTCTTTTGATCTTAGCAGCAGGTATGGGAAGCAGGTATGGCGGTATTAAGCAGATGGACGCTTTTGGGCCATCGGGAGAAACCATAATTGATTATTCAATTTATGACGCGATCAAAAGTGGTTTCGGTAAGGTGGTATTTATTATACGGAAGGATTTTGAAAAAGTGTTCAAAGAGGTTTTTGAGAAGAAGCTGAATGGGAAAATTGCAACAGAATACGTAATGCAGGAGATGGATTCTTATACCCAGGGAATGCAACTACCGGAGGCGCGATCTAAACCCTGGGGTACCGCACATGCCGTTTTATGCGCAAAGGATACTATTCATGAGCCTTTTGCGGTTATCAATGCCGATGATTTTTACGGGAGAGATGGTTTTGAAAAAGCTGCCAATTTCTTAACGGGTGAAGTAGCGCCTGACACCTGGTGTATTATCGGTTATGAGCTTGCCAAAACCTTGTCGGAAAATGGAACGGTAAGCCGTGGAGTATGCGAGGTAAATGCTGAGGGAGATTTAATCGGTATTGCAGAAAGGCTTAAAATTTATCCCGAGGGAGGCAGGATAGTTTACGAAGAAAATGAAACAAAAACCGAATTGCCTGCGGGAACACCGGTGAGTATGAACTTCTGGGGATTTCATCCTAATGTATTTGAATATATTCAACAGCTCTTTCAAAAATTTTTAAAAGAAAATATAGATAATCCCAAAGCCGAATTTTTCATTCCTATCATCGGGGATGCCTATATTAAAGAAGAAAAAGGGAAAATTAAGGTGATACCAACTTCGGCTCAATGGTTTGGGGTAACTTACCGGGAGGATGCTCCTTCGGTAAAAGAAAGTATACAGGCGCTGGTACAAAGTGGCGAATACCCGGAAAAATTATGGGATTAAAATGGCAGGGCGTTGAGTGAAAAGCCGCAAAATGACCGCACGAATTTTATACAAGAAATTGCACGGATTATTTTGCTGCCTTTATCAATCCGAGAGCTATCGGATCGGGTAATTCGTAGTAATTCGTGTAATAGATATTGCAGCTAAACATCGTTAACCCAACACTAGTTTCCCTTCACCATATACACAAAATCTTCAAGTTTTTGAATTTGCTGAACACGGTCGAGGCCTTTTAGCGAATTTACAGAGGGAAGTTTTATCGATTCCTCACCTTTGACTTCTTTAAGGGCATTGTAGATATTTTTAGATTTAATGGCAAACACTACACCATCGGCATTGGTTTCTTTACTGCTTATGATGCCAATAACTTCACCGTTCTTATTAATTACAGGACCGCCGCTGTTTCCCGGGTTTACTGAAATGCTGATCTGGTAGGAAGTTGTATCGCCAAAGTAGCCCGACTTTGCACTTAGATAGCCTTCACCATACACGATTTCTTCGCGTGGATAACCAAGGGTAAAAATATGCTCACCAAGTTCAGTAGACGATTTTGGAAATGTATATGGCAGGTTGGTGACCTTTTTGAAAGAGGTGTCAGAAATCTTTAAAATTGCCAGGTCTGTAATTTTGTTTACATAAACAGCCTTTGTAAAAAACTGGTCACCTTTCTTATTCTCTACAATAATATTCCGTGCGTTATTGATAACATGCGCATTGGTAATAATATAACCGCTCCCGTCAACTAAAAAACCCGTGGCCCTGAAGTTGGCTTCAAGCTTAGGTTTAGGTGCGGGTTTACTGGCAGCAACTGACGCCACATTCAGCTTATTTTCTATTTGGTTAAGTTTATGTTCAAACTGGTTAAGCTTGTTGTCAACCAATGGGGTTATGACAGCCACGTTCTTGGTTTCAGAATACATAGAAACAATGGTAGCCGTCGATATGGAAACAATTCCGGCAATGGAAGCAGCAACCGCAATAGTACGGCGGTAACGGTTCCAGAGGTAAACAATTCTCGCTTTTCCCTTGCCCTGGTTTTCAGAGAGAATCCCTTCATTGGCCAGTTTATTTTGAACTTCATTAAGACTGTGCCTGAATGCTTTTATTTCACCCAATTTATCAAGCTCACCCAATAAGAAGTTATGTTCAGCCGCCAACTGGTCTATATCGGGATTGTTTTTTCTCAGCTCTTCGAAAAAAGTATTTTCCTCAGGAGACATCTCACCATTCCTGTATCGTTCAATTGCGTCTAAAAGTAAAGCGTTGTTCATGAGTCACCATTTTTATACTGTGCGAAAAAGATTTTTTTTAGCCTTAAAAGGCATTTGTATTTCTGGGTTTTGGCATTGTCTGCATTCGTGTATCCAAATAATGCTGCAATATCAGGCATTGATTTCTTTTGAATGTAATAAGCCTCCAATATTCCCTTGCAAGGTTCCCCAATTTTAGCCAGGGCTTCTTCCAGTAAGTTAAAATCAGCCGTTTGCTTTTCGTGTGCCTCAATTTCATTTTCAACCGGTATTGTCTCTTTTAACAATTCAACCGACGGGAAGTAGCGGTTTTGCTGCTGGAGCCTTTTTAACCACAATCGCCGGCAAACTGAATACAAATATGTTTTTATCTGGCAACTTAAAACAAATGAATTCAATTTTGCCTTTTCAAAAAGAACAATCATTGCTTCCTGGAAAACGTCCCTTGCATCATCAGGATAACCATTGTTCTTTATTATAAAAGCCTGGATCATAGCGTAATTCTCCCTGTAAATTGTTTCAATAGCACTCGTTTCCTTGGCTGCGAGGCCGGCTAATAATGCTTTCTCCTGGTCATATATACTCACTAGGCTGCTATTAATACTTATAATATGGAAAAGTAACCCAAAAAAAAGCCTGAAAAAACTTTTTTAGCAAGGGTTACTTTTATGAAATACGGGTATAAACTACAAATAAATTATAAATTCTAAATTAATTAAAATGAAAAAAGTACTGATCGTTATTTGCATTTCTGCATTTCTTGCATCTTGTGGTGGTGATACCAAAAGCACTGAAGTAAAAACTGATTCTACCACAACTACAATTACAACAGATGCAACATCAAAAATGGCTCCTGCTGACACAACCATTCATGTAATGACTGATTCTACGTCAAAAATGATTGATTCCACAAAGAAATAATTAACATTATTTCAGTTTATACCAGTTTAATATCAGTACTGTTATATTATAAGATTTTTATTTGACAGGCAATCTAAAAGCCGTTTCTGTTCAGGAACGGTTTTTTTATACGCCACCAGTTTATTAAGAATTTGGGAACCGCCTGCGTGCGGAATTAACATTTTAGAAAGAGCAGAAAAAAATTTCGGTTGGTAAATTCATTTCACATGCTTATTTTTGAAAAATCAAACAATGACAACTACAAAAGCAAATACCTGGTTTTATTTTAGCTATTATTTTAGAAATAATCCGGGAGGTCTTTGTTAAAACTGAAATAAACAGATAAACATAAGAAGTCCCGGCCTACCGCCGGGATTTTTGTTTTAACGCGATGAACAAAAGAATATCCATACAGGGATTTGAAGGCAGTTTCCACCAGGTGGCTGCACAACAGTTTTTTGGAAACGACGTGGAAGCCATTTGTTGTGCCACCTTTCGGGAGGTGGTCAGGATTGCGGGCGACAGTTCTAAAAGCGATGGCGGGATAATGGCTATAGAAAATTCTCTTGCAGGGAGCATTTTGCCCAACTATAACCTGTTGCAAAAAAGTCAGCTGAAGATTGTAGGTGAGATCTACCTTCATATCAAACAAAACCTGCTCGTAAATCCCGGCGTAAAGTTGCAAGACATCCGGGAAGTTCACTCACATCCCATGGCATTATTGCAATGCATTGAATTTCTTGAAAAGTTTAACTGGAAATTAATTGAAACTGAAGATACGGCATTAAGTGCCAAACACGTACACCAGCACAGGAGCAAACACATCGCTGCTATTGCCAGTAAACTGGCCGCAGACCTATATCAATTAAATATGATCGCCCCGAATATCCACACACTTAAAAGTAATTATACCCGGTTTTTGGTTTTAGAAACCCCCGAATCCGCAAAGGATGTTCCTGATGCTAATAAAGCGTCGGTGAATTTTCAAACGGACCATTCTAAAGGAAGCCTGGCAAAAGTGCTTACTAAAATTTCTGATGGGGATATTAACCTCAGCAAACTCCAGTCTTTTCCTATTCCCGGCAGTGATTGGAAATATTCTTTTCACGCCGATCTTGAATTCTCCAGCATGGAGCAGTTTGATAAAGTAATTAAAAACATAAAACCATTAACTGAAGCGCTGCGGGTTTATGGCGTATATAAAAAAGGTAAATAATGGAGGTAGCAAAAAGACTGGCAGGTGTTGGTGAATATTATTTTTCTCAAAAGCTGAGGGAGATCGATGAGATGAATAAGGCCGGGAAAAACGTAATTAATTTAGGTATTGGCAGCCCCGATATGCCGCCACATCCCGGAGTGATAAAAGTATTGCAGGAAGAAGCTGCAAAGCCCAACACCCATGCATACCAGAATTATAAAGGCAGCCCCGTGCTAAGAAACGCGATCTCCGCATGGTATAAAAAATGGTATGACGTTGATTTGAATGCCGATACAGAAATATTGCCACTCATAGGAAGTAAAGAAGGCATTATGCATATTTGCATGACATATATAAATGAAGGAGATACGGTATTAATCCCGAACCCAGGCTATCCAACCTACAGCAGTGCCGCCAAAATTGCCGGCGCTAACGTTGTTGGTTATACGCTGCGTGCAGAAAATAACTGGGCTCCTGATTTTGAAGAACTGGAAAAAACCAACCTGGATAATGCCAGGCTCATGTTTGTAAATTATCCCCATATGCCAACTGGCCAGTTGCCAACTGCAGACCTTTTTAGCAAACTGGTTGCATTTGCGCGAAAGCACCAGCTACTACTATGCCATGATAATCCTTACAGCTTTATCCTGAATAAAAATCCGCAAAGTCTGTTGAGTATTGAAGGTGCAAAGGATGTGGCCATCGAACTTAATTCCCTGAGTAAAAGCCATAATATGGCTGGCTGGAGAGTGGGGATGTTATGTGGCGCAAAAGAAAGAATAGACGAAATATTGCGTTTTAAAAGTAATATGGACAGCGGGATGTTTTTACCCTTGCAACTCGCTGCAGCAAGGGCGCTCGATCTGGATCACGAATGGTTTGACGCTATAAACCAGGTTTACACGAAACGCAGGCAGAAGGTTTTTGGGTTATTGCAATTACTGGATTGCGCATTTGATACAGACCAGGTGGGGTTATTTGTTTGGGCTTCCATTCCCCGCGGTTTCAAAGATGGGTATGATCTGAGCGATGCAATCTTAAAAAGATCAAATGTATTCATAACACCCGGCGGAATTTTTGGCAGTGCAGGGAACACGTATGTACGGGTAAGCCTATGCGCTACAGAAGAAAAAATAACGGAAGCAATTGAGAGAATTAAAAATTGAATTAATAAATTTAATATGTTCAATACTGTTACGATAGTCGGCGTGGGTTTAATCAGTGGTTCATTAGCCCTTGCGTTGAAAGATAAAGGGTTTGCGAAAAAAATAATCGGCGTAAGCAAAACCCGAGAAAGCCTTGATAAAGCTAAAGAACTGGGCATAATAGACGAAGCCCTTCCACTGGCCGAAGCTGTAAAGCAAAGTGATTTTATTTACGTAGCCATCCCTGTAGATGTAACGGTGCCGGTGACGAAAGAGATAATGGATCTTGTAAATAACAAACAAATTGTTGCTGATGCCGGCTCCACGAAATATGCATTATTTAAAGCCCTGGCCGGGCACCCCATGCGAAAGCGTTTTGTGGCCACCCATCCCATGTGGGGTACCGAGTATAGTGGTCCCGAAGCAGCGGTAAGAGGGGCTTTCGCAGGCAGGGAATGCGTAATTTGTGAAAAGGAAAAGAGCGATGCAGACGCCGTAGATACAGTAGAAAAAATTTATAAAGCGCTGGGTATGAATATTGTTTATATGGACTCTCAGAGCCATGATGTACACGCAGCTTACGTAAGTCATATTTCCCACATCACTTCTTTTGCCTTAGCCAATACTGTTTTGGAAAAAGAAAAGGAAGAAGATGCCATTTTTGAACTGGCCGGCGGTGGCTTTGAAAGTACAGTGCGTTTGGCAAACAGCAACCCGGCGACATGGGTGCCGGTCTTCAAACAAAACAGGGAAAACGTACTGGATGTTTTAAACGAACACATCACCCAGCTCAGGAAATTTAAAAGCTGCCTGGAAAAAGAAAATTATGAATATTTGTTTGAGCTTATTAAAAATGCTAACAAAATAAAAAAGGTGCTTGACCGAAAATAAAAATTAAATGCACAAAAAAAATAATTGAAAAGTAAACTCCTGGTTCTTTATTTTTTACAACTACACACATTAATAAAATTAATTTTACAATGCAAACAGACACAAAAGCCATGAAAGAGTTAATGCAGGAAAAATGGAACAAGCGTCCTTTAATTATCAGTGGCCCATGCAGTGCCGAAACAGAAGACCAGGTACTCGAAACCGCTACACGGTTGGCTAAAACAGGTAAGGTGGATGTGCTTAGGGCAGGAATATGGAAACCAAGAACAAAGCCCGGTATGTTCGAAGGAATTGGCGTTAAAGGCCTGCCATGGATGTGCCAGGCAAAAAAAATTACCGGCTTACCCATCACTGTAGAGGTAGCAACAGCGCGGCATGTGGAAGTTGCATTGCAATTTGATGTAGATATGCTTTGGATAGGTGCAAGAACTACCGTAAATCCATTTAGCGTGCAGGAAGTGTGTGACGCATTGCGGGGTGTTGATGTGCCGGTACTTATTAAAAATCCTATCAATGCAGACCTTGAGCTTTGGAGCGGCGGAATTGAACGGTTGCATAAAGTAGGGGTGAAGCAGGTGGGAATGATCCATCGCGGATTTTCAAATTACGGAAACACAGAATTCAGGAATGCGCCGATGTGGCACCTGCCCATCGAAATGAAACGCAGGTTTCCGGGTATGTTACTTATATGCGACCCCTCACACATTTGTGGTAACCGCACGTTGCTGCAGGCGGTGGCCCAAAAGAGTATCGATCTTGATTTCGGCGGCCTGATGATTGAAACCCATATAGATCCTGACAATGCCTGGAGTGACGCCAAGCAGCAGGTGACCCCGGAACGCCTGGCTGAGATATTGAATGATCTTGTTTGGCGGTTCGAAAGCACCGATGAAAAAGAGTTCATAACGGCATTGGCTACACTAAGGGAACAGATCAATCATATCGATGATGAATTACTTACGCTTATTGGGCAGCGTATGAAAATTGCCGATAAGATCGGTGCTTATAAAAAAGCAAACAACATTACCATATTACAAACGAGCCGCTGGAACGATATTTTGGCAAAAGCTTTTAAAAAAGGAGAAGTTTTAGGCTTGAGTAAAGAATTTATCACCAAATATTTTGATGCTGTCCACCTGGAAAGTATCAACCACCAGAATAAAATAATGAATGATTAACAGCGACGTTTTGCCGGTGCAATATCAATTTTCAGGGAAAAGTATTGACTGTTATTTCAACGCAGATTTTTCTTTGGTTGAAACAAAGCTGCAAAAAGATAATGCCGTTTTCATTACTGATGAAAATGTTTACAGGGCACATATTGAAAGATTTTCAGGCTGGCAAACTATTGTAATTAAAGCCGGTGAGCAATTTAAAAATCAGCAAACAGTTGATTCGGTCATTGCACAACTTATTGAGCTGCATGCCGACCGGCAAACATTTATCGTAGGTGTTGGCGGCGGCGTTGTTACAGACATCGCGGGTTTTGTTGCTTCGGTTTATATGCGTGGAATTAAGTTCGGCTTTATCCCAACGAGTATCCTGGCCATGGTGGATGCATGTGTGGGTGGAAAGAACGGGATAGATGTTGGCGTATATAAAAACCTGGTCGGGGTAATAAACCATCCGGAATTTTTATTGTATGATTATTCTTTTTTAGAAACACTGCCCGATGAGGAATGGATAAATGGCTTTGCGGAGATAATAAAGCACGCCTGTATAAGGGATCTCGAAATGTTTCAATTTCTGGAAAAAAATTCCCTGGTGAAATTTCAGGCTTCGGTGGAAGACACCGCGATGATCATTAAAAGGAACGTGGAAATTAAATACCATGTTGTTTCAGGTGACGAATTCGAAACAGGTGACAGGAAGCTTCTCAATTTTGGACATACCATTGGTCACGCCATAGAAAATGCAGCTAAACTTCCCCACGGCCATGCGGTAAGTATAGGAATGGCGGTTGCCTGCCGCATTTCTGAAGTAATCAATGGATTAAATAAAACAGAAACGAAAAGGGTTACCGGTATACTTACACGGTACGGTTTGCCGGTCGCGTTTACGGCAGACAAGGAAAAAACATGGGAAATTCTACAACACGATAAGAAGAAATCAGGTAAAGGAATGAGTTTTATAGTGCTCGATGCAATTGGAAAAGCAATCGTAAAACCTATACCGCTGGATCATTTATATAAAATTTTCAACACCATTTAGTGATAGTAACAATTTCTCCTTCAACAGTATCAGGCCATGTTGGTGCACCTTCTTCAAAAAGTTGTACACAAAGAGCCTATGCGGCAGCGCTTATTAATGACGGTACGACAATTATTAGCAACGCCGGGAAAAGTAATGATGAACAGGCTGCAAAAAAGATTATAGAAGATTTGGGCGCTGATGTAAAAATCGCTGGTAAAGAGATCATTGTTACCTCGTCAAAGAATATCTTTTCATCAGCCCTGCCTGGAAAATCTTCAGCAATTTCCTGTGGCGAAAGCGGTTTATCATTGCGGATGTTTGCGCCGCTTGCGGCACTCTTTTCCTATGAAATCGCCTTTACAGGTGAAGGCAGCATTTTAAAGAGGCCGGTCAATTTTTTTGAGGAGACTTTCCCTCAATTGGGTGTGGAGATTAAAACCAATAATGGAATGGCGCCACTTCTAATAAAGGGCCCGCTTAAGCCGGCTGATATTACAGTCGACGGCTCGCTTAGCTCACAGTTTTTAACAGGCCTCCTTATGGCATTTGCAAGAGCTTGTACAGTGCCCGTTAGCATCACTGTAAAGAATTTGTCAAGCCGGCCTTATATTGACCTTACAGTTGGTATATTACACCATTTTGGGTTTCGTATTGACAACGATAATTATGAGAAATTCATCATACATCCGGCATCTATTAACAGCGGCAATACTATAAGGTATACCGTTGAGGGCGACTGGAGCAATGTAGCGTTCCTCTTAGTTGCAGGGGCAATAGCTGGAGATGTAACTGTAAGCAATGCAGATTTTACTTCGTCACAGGGCGATAAAAATATTATGGAGGCACTTAAATTATGTGGCGCTTCGATACATATTGATCAAAAAGAAATTACTGTTTCAAAAAACAATTTGACAGCGTTTGATTTCGATGCAACGCATTCTCCCGACCTTTTTCCTCCCCTGGTTGCACTGGCTGCCTATTGTGAAGGAACAAGCACGATAAAAGGGGTTAACAGGCTTCAACATAAGGAAAGCGACAGGGGCTTCACCCTTAAGACAGAATTTGAAAAAATGGGCCTGCACGTGGAAATAAATGATGATATGATGGCAATAGAAGGACCAAAACGTGTAAAGGGTGCAAAAGTTACGTCTCATAATGATCACAGGATCGCAATGGCCTGTGCTGTGGCGGCTTTGGGGGCAGAAGGTATTACCACCATCAGTGAAGCAGATGCCGTTAAAAAATCGTACCCCGGATTCTTCGACGACCTTAAAATGCTAAAAGCATCCCTGCAAATTTCATAAACGATACCTTTGCCAGATTTGTATCGCCTAGGACGCAATAAAAACGCATAGTATTTCTCTGGGGCTTTTAGATCCATAAAGATCAACCTTATATTTTTATCAGGCAAGTTAATCAAAGATACCCTGTTTTGCCTTGCGTACAAGAGAGTGACACAACCGGGATGCTATGGAAAACGCCAGTTGGTTAACAAAAAATTAAATCAAATTGACATGTCGTATACAATTGCAATAACAGGCCGCCCTAATGTTGGGAAAAGCACTTTTTTTAACCGTCTTCTTGAACAACGTAAGGCTATTGTGGATGATATCAGTGGTGTTACACGCGACCGGCAATATGGCGTTGCAGACTGGATAGGAAAAACCTTCAACGTGATTGATACAGGTGGGTTTGTGGCACACAGCGATGATGTTTTTGAAAGAGAGATCCGCAAGCAGGTGCACATAGCCGTTGATGAGGCCAATGCTATTGTATTTATGTGTGATGTGGCTACCGGCATTACAAATCTTGACCAGGAAATGGCAGAGATGTTGCGGCGTTCCCCCAAGCCCGTGTACCTGGTAGTGAATAAAGTTGACAATCATGCGAGATTGCTGGAGGCATCAGAATTTTACAGCCTGGGATTTAAAAATATCTTTTTTGTTTCATCTATAAGTGGTACGGGAATTGGGGAATTGCTTGATGAAATTTGTGCTGACATTCCGCCGGAGAAAGAGGACGAGAAAGACGAACTTCCTAAATTTGCCATTATTGGCCAGCCAAATGTTGGTAAATCTTCACTCTTAAATGCCTTAACGGGGAAGGAGCGTACTATAGTGAGCGATATAGCTGGCACTACAAGGGATTCTATTCACACTACTTATAATCTTTTTAACAAAGAATTTATCTTAATCGATACTGCCGGAATTCGCCGTAAAGCCAAAGTAAATGAGGATCTCGAGTTTTACTCCGTGATACGTGCTGTAAAAGCAGTTGATGAGGCCGATGTATGCCTTATCGTGCTTGATGCAGAAAAAGGAATAACTGCCCAGGATCTTAATATTTTTTCCCTTGCAGAGAAAAAGGGCAAGGGAATTGTTATACTGGTAAATAAATGGGATGTTGTGGAAAAAGATACAAACACGGCACGAGATTATGAAAAAGTGCTGAAGCAGAAACTGGCGCCTTTTAAGGATGTGCCCATCCTGTTTATATCGGCTACTGAAAAATTGCGCATCCTGCAGGCGATGGAGATGGCGCTGAAAGTTTATGAAAACCGGCGTCAAAAGATCAGCACTTCGAAATTGAATGAGGTAATGTTGAAAGCGATTGAATCCTATCATGCACCGGTTGTTAGGGGCAATGCGGTTAAGATAAAATATGTGACACAATTGCCCACAGTTGTTCCATCATTCGCGTTTTTCTGTAATTACCCGGATGATATAAAAACGCCTTATCGAAATTATTTGGAAAACCAAATGCGGGAGAAGTTTGAATTGACAGGCGTTCCGATACGTATTTTTTTTAGAAAGAAATAGACCTGATTCCTATGTTTAAAAATAGTTATATCTTAAATCTTAAATTTTAACATCTAAACAAATCAAAATGAAAAAATTATTTGCAATTGTAGCTGTTGCTGCTTTTATGATGTCATGTAACGACAGTAGCTCAACGAAAACAGAATCTACTTCAGATTCCACAGCGAATTCTTCCATGATGGGAAATTCAATGAGTTCAGATACTTCCGGGGCAATGAAAGACACTTCAATGGGTTCAATGTCATCATCATCAGCAATGGCTTCTACAGCAACTGCCGAGGGCAGTATGACCATGAAGGATGGAAAGATGATGGTAATGAAAGATAGCAAATGGATGTTGATGGACCAGGCTATGACATGTACGGATGGCTGTAAAGTAAAGCCCAGCGGAGAAGTGGTGATGAAAGGTGGTAAAAAGATGATGATGACGGAAGGAGAGACAATTGATAAAGACGGTCACATGATGGATGACAAAGGTAAAATGATGGACATGATGATGGGTGGTGAAAAAATGATGAAAGATTCCATGAAGAAATAATACGATGCTTTTATAGCTGGTAATACCTTTAGTTGGATGGCACAATATTCCTGTAATTACGGGGCCTGTCTGTGCAATCCCTTTTGGGGCCGGGGGTTTGTAAAGATAAAAATATCAGTTACCTTCGCCGACCTAATCAATAATCTTAAAACTCAAACAATGAAAAAACTTCTTGCAATTATTACCATCGCGGGTTTCATGACATCTTGTAATGATTCTGCATCAACAAAAACAGACGGCACTTCTGACCCGGCCATGGCAAGTGACAGTACTGCTACAAATACAATGAGCAGCGATACTGCCAGGATGAACGCAACTGCGGATACTTCATCAAAAATGGCTGCTGATGCTTCAAAAATGGTCGATACTGCTAATAAAATGATGGATAAGGCTGCCGACAAAATGGATAAAGCGGCCGACAAAATGAAGGAAGGCGCAGATAAAATGAAAGATGCCGGCGATAAGATGGCTGATAAAACTGGTGATAAAATGAAGGAAGGTGCCGATAAAATGAAAGAAGGTGCCAATAAAATCAAAGAGGGCGTGGACAAGGTAAAAGATGCCACTAAATAAAAAGTGCGGTTAGAACAATACAGTTATTTTTTTAGATTCTTCCCCCGAAATTCCGGGGGAATTTTTTTTGAGACCGGCGAAAATAAAAAGTTCAATTTGCTGTATGGAAACACTTCCCCATATTATATTTCATGAAATTTTACCAGCCATTTTTTGTTCACATTTCTTTTTTATTATCATAGGCATAAAATACCAGGGTATTGATATCTCAAAAAGCTGTAATAATAAATTACGGTCTCAAAGAATAACCAGCTCTTTCCTTATCGCTTCTAATGCCAGCCCCACACGGCTTTGAACCTTTAATTTATGAAAGAGACTTTCCCTGTATCCATCAACGGTCCTTTCACTTAGTCCCATTTTAAAGGCAATTTGTTTATAGGTCATGTCACTGCATACATATTGTAAGAATGTTTTTTCCTTTTCGGTAATATTCAGGGCGTCTTTTTCAAATTGCAAAAGACGGCGATAATTCACATTGCTTACATCGGCGTTATAATAGCCACGGGTGTAGATTTCGTGCAGCGCTTTTTCCAGTTCATTGGGGTGGGTATCTTTGAGCAGATAAGCGCAACATCCCGCTTTTATCATTCCTATAATGGTTTTATCTCCGTCATTTTGTGAAAGCGCTACCAGCTTTATAGACGGATAATTCTGGTTCACCCATGTGGCGGTCGCTATACCATCCATAACAGGCATGTTCACATCGATAAGCATGATCTCGGGTACTACTTTATCAGCCCTCATTTTCTCCTGCAAATCTTTGCCGTTAGCAGCTTCAATGATCACATCATAATCATTAAAGCTTTGTAACATCATGCCCAGCGATTTCAAAAAAAGCTGGTGATCGTCAACGATGCCTATTGAAATTTTCATATTCTTCTTCTTTTACAGGTAATTGAATATTGATTGAGGAACCACGCGTGGGCATACTCCAGGTGATGTTGCCTCCAAGCAGTTTTGTGCGTTGCTTCATGTTACGCATCCCGAGGCCATCGGTAGATATAGATCCAAGGCCTTTTCCATCATCTGTTATCGTTACCAGTATATTTTGAGTTTGTGTTGCAATTTCGATCCGGATATTTTGAGCTTCCGAATGTTTTATCGCATTTTGCAAAGCTTCCTGGATAATGCGGAATAATATGATTTGCTCTTCCGCTTTCATCGGCAGTCTTCCCGGATGTGAAAATTGGATCTGCAACATTTTTGCATTATTGATACGGGTGATCTCGGTGGAAAGATTTTCTACCAGGTCAAACTGGTCCAGCCATTCTTTATCAATAGATTTTGACAGTGCCCGTAATTCATTTATCGCCTTGCCGAGTGTCTCTACAGCGATTGTTAGTGTCTCCGGGGTATCTTTCAAATTTCGCTGTGTAATCCCCAGCAGCATTTTTGTACTGCTAAGCAACTGTCCTATGTTATCATGTAATTCTTTTCCCAGGGCTGAAAAGGTAGCTTCCTGAACTTCTATTTGCGATTGCAGAAGTGTTTGTTCGAAAGTCTTTTTCATAATTTCTCTTTCTTTGATATATTCATTGCTTCTATACCGGTATTTTAAAAAAAAGAAAAAAAGAAAGCCGGCCAGGAGTACTAACACAACCGTCGCAAAAATGATGGCAAACATTACATCGTTTTTTTCCATAGCTGGTTACTTATAAATCCGATTGAAAATAGCCCATACATTAACAGGTTTAACGTAACCATTATATACCGGTAGAAATTACCCCCCGAATCAAGATTATGGTTAACAATGTACCCGATGAAGGTGAGGTAAATAAAATTACCCACAAAGAAAAACAGGAGGCCTGTTGCAATCCAAAACATGGATATCCTGAAATAATTAACGACTATTTCTGAGGAAAATAATGATACAAAATATAGCAAACAACAAAAAATAGTAAGCACACTCCCTACGCTATTTCCGGCAGAGTTGAAAACATAGAACCCTGTTTCAAAAATAATTATATACCAGTAATAGACCAGGAAAGCAAGAGTAATGAATAGAGTGGTAAGCTTAAATTTTTTCGATTGAAATGTTTTATAAAATATTCCGAAATAAAAAATGAACTGTACCAATATATAAATATTGAAAATAAAATGATTGCTTTTTTTTGAATAAAAAGAATAAACAAAACCAGCAACCTGGCTCAGAATTGTAAAAAGCAGGAACCATGTAAAAACCTTAAGCCATTTCGGTTCCAACTGGTTGTAAAATAAAATGGAAATAACCATACACACCAAAATCAACACACATCCGGTTATCAGGCTTTCCATTACATAAATATATTAGCTATGGGCAGTTTGGAGGGCATAAAGGAATCAGGTCACCGCCTTTGCCGGCATAAGCGCCTGTTGTCCTGGCCATACTCTTTGGCCGTTTCTCACCCGGTTCTCTTAATTGATCCATGCTGTTTTTCATAGTGGGGTTATCAGGGTTCACGGCATCTACGGTTGCTACTAAAATTACATTGTGCAAACCATGGTAATCTTTTTGGGGATCCTTATGCGTGCTTTCATGATGGCATCCATAGTGTATCCTTAACCCATTGGCGTCATTATCTTCTAATAAAGCCAATAATTCTTTTTTACTTATCCAGGCAGATTGCACTTCCTGTATCCAGGGCCGGCCGGGAAATTTCTTTTTAAGACTTTTTGTAGACTGTTTATGAAATGATTTTACATATTCGTCTTTCATTTTCATAATTGTGGCTTTTGAAACTGGTTTCATAATAATAAGGTTTGATTCGGGAAAAATTACGATAAATATTTCGATAATCGCATCAACTCACCGGGGTTCAATATTGATTTTTTTTTTTGATGTAAGAAAGGGGGAATTCCCCGGGTCGGGCGGGGGAAACTCCCGTTTTTATTGATTCATCATGTTTCTAATATTGCATCCTGTCAATTTTGTAGACAGGCCCAAAGACTGGCTACAAGTATTGACATAGCATCGAAGGTTGCCCAGCAAATTTATTGTAATGGGTGCCGATGCCAATATCCGGTTTAAAGTTTCACAGCATAATGGGAAAACAGGAGGAAGCCGAAAATCCACCAAAAAAGAGTAGGCAAAAACATAAAATAATATACCAATGAGCTACATTTTTAAAGGAAACCTCAGGGGTTTCTATTGCGGGGATTGCTATGACTATCTCTACAAAGCAAGGGTGAAAATCTATTCAATAGACAAACAAGCCGACGTGACTGCACTGGCTGTTGCACGTGAAAAGGAAACCTTTCACCAGAGAACTCATGAAGAATTGAAATCGATATCCACCCGGTTACTATTTGAAACTGAAACGGATGATTCCGGAAATTTCACGATTGATTTTGGGGATGCCTCAAAGTATGAGGGTGGAGCATTCGACATAGACTTTGAATGTGGTAGTGTGCCACTTAAATTAAGGGTTAAAAAGCAACCTCCGCCCCGTGGGCCTTTTCAATTTCATATTACTACGCTACAGCCTTTGTGGAAAGAAAGTAATACGGACAACGAAAGGCGCGTAAACGTCGCTTATTGGGAGTATGGCATAACCAACAAATTTTGGTGCTGGTTTTTAAGACTATTTGGCGTGTACGTGATATGTGGCCGCGTGGTAGATTGCAAAGAAAGAATACCTATCCAGGGATTAAAAGTAAAGGCTTTCGATGTTGATCTTATACAGGATGATTATCTTGGAGATGGGAGTACAAACAGTTCCGGGGAGTTTACAATTTTTTATACAGAAGCGGACTTTAGTAAAACGATTTTTCCCTGGTTAAATGTAGAATGGCCTGCCGGCCCGGATATTTATTTCTCGGTGGAAAATAACTCAGGAACTGTAATACTGCAGGAGCCACGAAGCCGCGGGCATCAGCAGGACCGTGAAAATGTTGCAAATTGCTTTTGCGTTGAACTATGCGTAGATGTTGATATTTCAGTACCCCCGGTTGTGCCGGTTCCGGCCTTTATTAAAATAGGTGGTATCGATTATCAAACACAAATGCAAAGCGCGGCGTTTGGAAATGGCCTTACCAATAGTAATTATGCATTCTTCAGTGGCTTACGCCTCAATGGCATTTTAGCACAAACTTTTGGCGGCATGCCCATGGAATACTGCTTTGAATTTAGTAAAGATTTCGATGGCGCGGGCCTTCCCATAAACTGGCAAAGGATACTTGCTCCTCAAATAGGCGCCACCAATATTGGTTATGTTGAAAAGGCTACCCTGGTGAATTTACCGTTCCCGCATTATGTATATAATAATAAAGATTGTTACGTGAGCAATAGCCCGATAGCGGGTGCGATTACCACGCCGATAGCGCCAGATGGATGGATACTGGTTCCGCAACAAATGGACAATCCTACTAACCCTGCCGGGGCTGGGATGTTTGTATCCAACGGTAATCAAATAAACCTTGATTCCACAACACTTACTCCCTTCCCTTCCATTGATTTGGCTGGGTTGATAGCAGGAAATGATACAACATCGACCGGCAAAGCGCTGGCAACTGATAAAGTTTTTGCTTTAAGGATGATGGTCAGGCAGCAAGGGAACGATGCAACGAAAACTGAAGCAGGGATGTGCAATCGTATCGCCATTGACAACACACTGTATTCAGGTATGAGCCATCATCCCGAATGGGGTGCATGGGGCCCCGTTACAGAGTATGGAGTTTGTATGCTTGATGTACAGCAGCTAATCTCAGCAGGCTGCAGTAAAATCACGAATACGGTCGATATTCTTTATTCAGTTGCGCATCCCAATATCGGCAGTATAAGTATGGTACTTACCGGCCCTCTTCCGCCAGTAAACCTGGGGCCTTTACCTGTAACACAGAATTCTTTCGGTACCGTAACCCATAATTTTGCACCTTCGGATCCACTCTGCGCTTACCTGGTAACATTAACCGCTGCCTATCTGCTTACCACAGGTGATGGGAACCTCCCGGCAGTACAGGATCAGATAGCATTTTGCAGGTAAGCCCGCATGTGATCAGGGATATTGTTACAGTGTGTGCCTGTGTTATTACCGATTGTACAAAAGATAGATCGAATAACAGCTGGTGCGAAAATTAGCAGCAGCAGGATCAATTAATAACTCTGTGGAGACAACGTCATTATATTAATACAGCGGCTTAAATACGAATTCCTGCATTGTTGGGGTTCAATCATAGGCCCGTTTGAAAAAGCGGGTCTATTCCTTTGAGGGGTGTGCCCTTTCCTTTTGTTGCAGGGGAGCAGGTGGATGCCCTTCACTATCAAGGTGCATTTTTATAACGAGGTAACCTATGATAACTATCAAAAGAATGAGTATGATGGAAAGGTAAAGCCATGGGAGATCTTTAATGCGCCGCTTTAGTTTTTTAGACTTCTTTTTTTCCAGCTGTATATACAGGTTGTTGTTCAGTTGCCCGACCAGGGCTGAAACATTTTTACTTTTTAATTTCTCCAGGCCTTCCACAGCATCATTCATCATTTCAGAATCAACAAGTGTTTTCTCGAAATCGTGTTTTTCACTTGCTGATAAATTTCCGGCGAGATAATCCATCAGTTTCTGGTTATCAATATCTTTGTTACTATTTGATAATATGTTTAGTAGTTCATCACTCATTGTCTTAAAGAAATCAACATCTGTTCAGCTGATTAGTATTTTTAAATTTCGTTTCCCGTTTTGAATATGACTTTTAACCTGCATAACGGTAAATCCCGTTATCCCCGCAACTTCCAGGTACGATTTCTTTTGCAGGTAAAACAAACTTACACATTGTTCTTGTTCTGTATTTAGATTTTTAATTGCTCCCATCATTCTTTCAAGCAGAACATCCTTTTCGATTATTGAAATCTTTTCTTCAGTTTCATCCGGCATTCGAATAAAATGTTCATTTAAGGCTACAGGAACTTTCCCTTTGTCCCTTAGCTTCATCAGGCAATGATTTTTTGCGATCATGTAGACCCAGCTCTTGAAATATTCAACCTCATATTTATGCAATTCGTTGATTACCTTAAAAAAGACCTGCTGAACACAGTCTTTGGCGTCTTCTTCATTTTTCAGGTATTTCATGCAAACGCCAAGGAGGAGGAGTGTGTAGCGCGGAAGTAAAATTCCAAGCCATTCATTATCATGGTCAATGTAGAATTTTTGCAGCAGTTCGCTGTCACTGGTGTCATTAAATTTTTGTGACTTCAAAGCTGCCGTTTAATTTTTTCTATTAAGATGTAAACATAAATAATTTCCATAATTTACATTTGAAATAAACTTGTTAAAACCGCCATGCAATATGCTGTATGCTGTGTCCCGGTTAGCTCTTTGCGATCTGAACCTTCCCATAAATCGGAAATGGTGACCCAGCATTTGTTTGGAGAAAAATCGGTAGTTATTGAAACCACCAGCGACAACTGGGCTAAAATTCAACTGAAATATGACGGTTATGAGGGATGGTGCCAGCTAAGCCATCTGTCAGAAATTGAAGAAAAACAGTATACAAAGGTTGATAAAGATCTTACGTCCGGGTGGGTAAATGATGTTGATTATAATGGCTACCATATGTTTGTTCCTATGGGTAGTTCACTTACAGCATTTAAAAACGGAAAAGCCTTCTGGAGAAAAAACCTGGTACATTTCAAGGGGGAGGTCTGGAATCCGGAAGAGATCAAAATCACGCCAAGGATCATTAAGCAGGTTGCGTTTAAATTTTTGAATACTTCGTATTTGTGGGGAGGAAAATCGGTTTTCGGCGTTGATTGCAGTGGCTTCGCCCAAATGACCTATAAATTTCTGAATGTCCATTTGCCACGGGATGCATGGCAACAGTCGGAGAAAGGAGAAGTGATTAATTTTTTACAGCAGGCACACTGCGGTGACCTTGCTTTTTTTGATAATAACGAAGGAAAAATCTCCCATGTAGGTATCTTATTGAATGAACATGAAATAATTCACTCTTCCGGAAAGGTTCGTATTGATAAGATCGATAGCCAGGGGATTTTGAATTTTGAAACCAGGCAACGCACTCATAATTTGCGGATAATAAAAAGATATTTTTGAGATAGTGCACCGGCTCATGGGATATTGTTACGGGAAAAGCATATATAAAAATTTCCAAAAAATCTCAGGTGGTGTTACTTGTTGGGGTACTTACTTCGGTATCTTTCATTTTTTTGTCAAGGAAAAGCATTTTCAAGCCAATCAGTATCATAAGTATTGCAAATATTTTTTTCACGCTTTCCTGCGAAAAACCGAGGGCTATCCTGCTTCCAAAATAGCTCCCTACAACGAAGCCAAAAGACACCAGCCACACGGTACGCATATCTACATATCCTGCCTTATAGAATTGTAATACTCCTAAAATGCCCACAGGCAGCAATAGAATTCCTAACGAAGTTCCCTGTGCTTCCTTTTGCGAAAACCCCAGGAAATAGATAAGCGAGGGAACAATTATAATTCCTCCGCCAATGCCAACCAACCCGCCCAATATCCCTGCGGCCAATCCTATCAGGAATAAAATAATAATCACCTGTACGCTCATACAATTGGGGTTAAAATTTATTTTGGAAAAGTTTGTTTATAGAATTCAATCGATTCAGTGATTATTTCAAAAGCCTTTTCTTTGGATTGGAAATCATTTATTTCCACTTTTTTATTTTCTAAAACTTTATATTGTTCAAAATAATTTTTCAGCACCGCAAAAAAATGCTGGGGCACATCCTCAATACTGGTTATATAATTTACACCGGGGTCTTTTGAAGCGACGGCGATGATTTTATCGTCAATAAGCCCGGTATCTATCATTTGCATATTTCCAATTACATAAGCTTCAACAAGGCATAATGGCTGTATTGGTTCGGTGCACATAACCAGGATATCGAGTGGATCGCCATCAAGCCCGAGCGTTTGTGGGATAAAGCCGTAATTTACCGGGTAATGAAAGGAAGAATAAATTACCCTGTCTAATTTGAGCAATCCTGTTTTTTTATCAATTTCATACTTTGACTTGGAGCCTTGCGGAATCTCGATAAGGGCATATACCAATTGAGGGGCATCTTCACCATAGTGAGCGCCGTGCCAGGGATGTAGAACATACATATAAAAGATTTTTTAATGAGTTTATTTTAGATTCCTGTATCCTGCATTATATGCCATAGTATTGCCATTTACTTTCATTGTTACAATAATTTAACAAATGAGGTGCCGGAAAAAGTTGCCAGCAACCCAATGATCACACTGCATGCAATATAAGTGAATGCCTGCCATAATTGGCCATCCCGGAGAAGGCTCACTGTTTCATTTGAAAATGCAGAGAATGTTGTAAACCCTCCAAGAACGCCGGTAGCCAGAAACAATCTCCATTCCATTGAAAAACTCCCTCTTTCACTTAGGCCAAAGACAATTCCGATAAGAAAACAGCCGATAATATTTACGATCATTGTTCCAAAGGGGAAAACAGAAAGAAGTTTATTTTGTATAAACTGCGACAGGAGGTACCTCGATATTCCACCAATACAACTTCCAAGACCTATTGCTACAATTATTCTCATCCCTTACTTTTTAAATTCACAGGGCTAAAAAATAAAAATCACCTGTTGCCTGTGAACGTATATTTAAAATCAACAAGCCACTCTTTATTTTTCCTGACCATTTTTAATTTGGAAGGCTTGTTTTTATATGTGTTTGAATAAGAAATGATGGTTTCCGAGTCTGATATTTTTTGGGTAGAATCGATCAGGATATTGGCATCCATGTAGCCATTCTTTTCTATTGTACTTCTTTTTCCGTTGAAGTCTTTCATCCCGTTGAAATATTGCATATTGGTACTGTCTTCAAGAAGGTATTTCTCTGCCTGGTCGTAATCTCCCCTCAGCGATGATTCAATAAAACCTCGCCCCGATTCAAGCGGGTCGGCCTTCCTCACCTCTTCAGGCTGATTGCATGAGGTCATTGCTATAAAGAACAGCACTACCGGGATTTTCTTGTTCATGAATTTTTTATAAATGCATTTTCAGGTCGCGAATGTTATGGGCGAATGTTCATCAAGCAAAGGTATTATTAATAAGTAACCTGGTAATATATCAATGCAATGATCAAAAGAATGCAGCTCAAATTTCCGCAATTACTTCTTTGCGTCATTAAGCATTTTGTTGGCGCTGTCAACCATCTTCTGAGCATCCTGCATGCCTTCTTTCGATATAGAATCAAGATTTTGGATGGAGTGTTTCAAATGCTGCAGCGAGTCTTTATTTACCATATTCCGGAGATCGCCCATGCCATGTTCTGTCATTTTTTTCTGTGCCATTTCCATCAGCGTGGATTTATCAAACGCTACCTTCCAATCACCGCCTTCTCTTTTTAACGTAAAATCCGTTGATTCTCCTGATTTTTTTTCTTTTACGGGAACTGTTGCTTTATCGCCGTCTATAACTGCCGCCCCTATCTCCATGTTTTCCTTTTGGAATTTTTCCATTTCGTTTGATTTGTCTTCCATGTTTTGCATACCCATTTGCATCATACCCAGCAATCCTTCGCTCTCTTTTGTGGTATATTTCTTTACAGCAGTAAAATCTTTTTTTGCCAAAGCCTCAAAAAAATTTGTGAGAACCAGTTTGGGATCGCCGCCACCGGATTTACAACCTGGTAAAATAAACATAGAGGCCATTACAACCGTCACAAGTATTTTCTTCATAATAAGTTTTTTAAGTTGGGCAAATGTAAATAGTTATTTAGAATATATGCCATTATCTGTTGAATATTACCCGCTTTATTTCGGTGCAGTCCGGATTAATAAAGAGGTTATCAGGTGCCACAAATCTCACGTGATTTAATGTGGTTGTACTTAAGGATATTTTATTCTTACTGGCACCTTCAATCAATTTATAGACGAATTCTGTACAATACATTCTATCATCTGAGGCAAGGTCAAACCGCATGTCAAACATTATCCCCTGCCCATAAAATTTGTGTACAAGGCCAATCAGCCTTTGATTTTCACCGGGAGTGAGCTTATACCTGAAAATACCAAATCCCCTGTTCTCAAAAGGATTACAAAAAAAATCAAAAGGGTCCCTTCTGAGTTTCTGATCGGGATTCCATTCACCCCCTATGGCATGATATACAAAAAGAGAATCATTTTCAAAACTCGCAATTCCGCAATGGGAATAGGTTTTGTCATTTGTGCATAAATTCCTCATTGTCTCGCTTGTAAAATCCCGTCCTGTGCGCATAATAATGTCGCCCTGCATTACTATTGTCTCATTGCTGTGAATTGAATCAAGGGCAGCGTTTATTATTTTTACTTCTTTTAGTGAATCTTTTTGAATCGGTACGGGAATGTTGTTGTACTGCCCCGGGTTGCAGGCTACCAATAAAAATAAAAGGCGGCACAATGGCCACCTTCCTAAAATTACATTTTGTACAAAGGAATTCATTTATGATCTTCCATTTCTTTCAGCTTTTCTTTATCATAAGCTTTTATGATCGCTTTTACCAGTTTATGCCTTACAACATCTTCTTCATCAAGCTCAACATGCCCGATACCTTCAATATGCCTTAGGATCCTGGCTGATTTTTCCAAACCGCTTTTTACTTTCGGCGGCAGATCTATTTGGGTAACATCGCCGGTTATTATAGCTTTTGCATTGGCGCCAATCCTTGTCAGAAACATTTTTAGTTGGAGGTCGGTGGAATTTTGTGCTTCATCCAGAATGATGAACGCATTGTCGAGTGTGCGACCGCGCATATACGCAAGTGGCGCGATCTCAATAGTGCGTGTTGTCATGTAGTAACCAAGCTTGTCGGCAGGTATCATATCGTCAAGTGCATCATACAATGGCCTTAAATAAGGATCGATCTTTTCTTTAAGGTCACCCGGAAGAAAACCAAGATTTTCACCGGCTTCTACCGCAGGCCTTGTAAGGATAATTTTTTTGACCTGCTTATTTTTAAGCGCCCTTACTGCCAGGGCCACTGCGGTATAAGTTTTGCCGGTGCCTGCAGGGCCGATAGCAAATACGATGTCATTTTTATCGATAGAACTAACCATTAATTTTTGATTGGCGGTACGCGCTCTTACTGTTTTACCATTAGGCCCAAAAACCAAAATGTCGTTCGGATTTCTTTCAATAAAATTGTCAATGACTTTCTCATCATCGCCGCCGAGAATTTGTTCGAAGTAATTCTCGGTCATGTGTCCGTTTCGCTCAAGATATTGCACGGCAAGATTTATTTTATCCCTGGCGTCTTCAATTTGCTCGGGGGCCCCACTCAGCTTAATTTGTGTTCCCCTGCTGAGAATTTTAAGACGGGGGAATTTCTTTTTAAGAATATCAAGTTTTCCATTGTTAACTCCAAAGAATTCAATAGGGTTCACAGTTTCCAGGTTAATTATTGTGTCTGTCAATCGGGTTTAAATTTAGATTTTAGATAATTCTATCAAAACGGATTTCGAATATGATTCGCATTCAAATATAAAAGTTACCAAAGCTGATTTACTAAATTACTTATACACACGGAGTTGAAAAAGTTAAAAATCTTTCCTGTAAACGGGTATTGAATCGATTTATTTTATTAATTGGAGTTGAATATTTTCAATAATTTCGGTTTCAAAACCCGTGCAAATGAAAAAAAGTATTTTAATATTGGTGAGCTGTATGATGAGTATCATTCTTTTCCAGGCTTTTACAGCAACACCCGACCCGCATTTTAAAAATCTTCACATATTGCCAAAGGATATTTCGATGCACGACCTCGATAGCGTAATGCACCATTTTAATGCATCACTTGGTGTAAAATGCAATTTCTGTCATGTTATCAATGAAGATACAAAAAAAAGAGATTTTGCAAACGACGACAAGCCTGAAAAAATGATTGCCCGGAAAATGATGCTTATGTCAATTGATTTAAATAAAAATTATTTCAAAGACATGGACGAAGATATGGAGCATCATGATATGGATAAGGATATGCTACATGATTCTGTCATGATCATGGATCATAATAATGATAAAGCCAGAGAGCACCCTATGGATACTACACAGATAACGGAATCAGTAAAATATATGCTGAGTTCGGTGACCTGCTTTACCTGCCACCGGGGCGATCCTCATCCCGAAACAAAGACGCCCCCGCATAAGGACGGGCCCCCGCAGGTACCTCCAAAAACTGAGGACAATAAATAAATATGCAGGTTTGTAAACATTACAGGCTCGAGGGAGAAGTTAGATAATGTTCTAATTGCGGCGAAACCTGCCGCCAGGCGCGCACTACTTTACGGTCTGTTCTTCATGAAATGGTCATACTTTTACCCACGCAAATCATGGATAGTTATATATCCTGAAAAATTCAGCCCTGCATCCGGGCACAATGCAGAAAAATTACCTGGTGGTTGAGAGAACTACCAATCAAAAGCTCTTTTCTTTATTTTTTATCTTTGCCACTTTTGGAGCTGTTGTACAGGATGTTGTAGATGCACACCTCATGGATCGCAGGAGCATTTAATATTGTAAAAGCAAACTTTTATAAAAATTATCAGTTTATTTTTCAAACGACGCTCTTGCCCCTGCGTGCCCTGTTTACCCGGTTCATATTTTACAACAAGAACTTAACTATGCGGAGGCGTTGGTTCTTTTTCGTTACTCCCCGGCATTCGGCTTGTTCATAATAATCCCTGTTAATTTGTTGGGGTATTACCTGCCCGGTATCAATGAACAATTAGCCGGATTGATTGTACCGGGCCTTTATATGATATGGACCAGCATTACCTTTTTAGCAATGAGAAAACATCGGTCATTACTCTTAAAAGCCTCGCCTTACTGGTAGCCTGTTATTTTATTTCCAATTTTATGGCCAATCAAGTGATTAATTGTACGCTGTAAGATTATTCAATTTCAAATAATAAGAATTGGGTTTTCTGGGCTGAAGAAAAGTTGTTATCTGAAACAAACAACAGGGAGCTGTGCCCGTTTGTGAGGGTGGGACCAAAGGTAACTCCTTCAATATTGTCAATATAGAAACCGAGGGAATCGGTATTTAGCAATAACTTTTTCGAAACCATTTTCACACCTCTTTTATTTTTCAAAGAAAATACGGTGTCAACATTATCAGCTGCCGATAGATCAGCAAGAAATACTTTTATAGTACAGGCGGGCAAACCTGTAGAGAAGGATCGCTCTACAACAATAAGTTTGTTATCACCTATTGATAAAATTTCGGAGATGCCATTAATTTTGAACGATCCCAGGGGAACTGCCGGATGTGCAACGGCATCTATCATGTAAGCATATTGTGCAATGACTTTTCTTGAGGAAGTATTGTATTTCAGGATCCTTGTAATTCCACCAGAGTCGCCGGATCCTGCACGTGGCCCATCATTATATAGTGGCTCTTCCACACTGGCAAATAATGTTTTATAATTATCGGCGAATGCGAGCCCCTCAAATACTCCATTTTGCCTGGGCCCCGATTCACCCCGCTGCATGTGCAATTGAGATGGCAGAATAAAAGTGTCAATATAATTACCGTCAATGGTCGTCTCGGTGATTGCAGGATCCTCAAGAACGATTCTATTTGGCCTCACCACGCGCTCGCCCTCGCTGCACCAAAGGATCGTATTTTTTCTGTTGTTATATCGTATCGCTTCGGGATCGGGAGTATGGTAAGGATCGTTATGGGAATCGGGATAAACTTTACTTACATTATTCTTAAAAAAATTTGTCTGCAAAAAAATCACACTATCAATTTTATTATTCCTAACGATGACTTCTACTTCGTAAAACCTTGCAGGATTTCGTTCTGACCGGTCATCACTTAAAAGATAATACAGATTTTTTTCGCGATCATGATCAATGCCGGAGAGCCCACCTATGACCGTATTTTGAAAATCTTTGTTATAAGCCACCTCATATTCACTCAAGAACTTCAAATGATTGAAATTATTGGGGCTTACCAGATACCTGCTTGTGGTACATGACTGCAAAAGGCAACACATTACCAAAAACAAGGAAATATAAGAACGAAGCAATAAGCCCGGGCGCATGCCAATGAGTTAAGATGCAAATTTCAACAATGTTTGCTACTAAATGACAATACATATTTGCAATTAACTATATTATTCTTTAATTTTATGATGTATCACCGGATTTTATTAATATGATAAACCTCCAGCTATGAACGAACCGGATATTACAGAGAAAACCAGTGCTACTCAGCCCCGTTGGATTACCATAGTAAGAATTGCACTTGGATTTATATTGTTCTGGAAAGGAATAAATTTTATAAGGGATTCAAGCGATCTTTCATTGATACTTCAAAGGATGTCCATTGGTGTAGTTAATAAAAATTCTGAGTGGATCGCCTTTTTAATCACTTATATTAATTTATTGGGAGGATTATTCATAGCTGTTGGGCTTTTTACAAAAACATCATCGGTTATCCAGATACCCATTCTTATTGGGGCTGTATTTTTTGTGAATACTAAAGATGGGCTTAACCAAAGCAGCACTGAACTTGTGCTTTCTGTGATTGTTCTTATTTTACTGATTCTTTTTGCTGTAAAAGGAAGTGGTGTAATTTCTGCGGATGAATATTTCAGAAGCTATTATAAAGCCGGTTCTGAAGAAGGGAATACGAAGAAATTTTTCAAATGACAGGTTTCACATGATCAGGCTTCGGCGATGCCTGTGTTAAGTTAATAAATATGCATCGGTGTTGCCCGGAGTTAATGACTTATGAATGGCATCATTAGTGGCATTGCCCGGATAGCCTTTATTCATGGAAATGCAACCCGGTATAATACATCAACTATATTATTATTTTTACAAATTGGCGGTGAGCTTTATTAGCTGTAATGGAAATACTGAATACTTTATACGATGAGATGATTTCTTTCCTGGGTATAGGAGCATGGCTGAAAATGTTTGCATCAGGAGATTATACTTCATTGCATACGTTCGATGGAATTATTTCTGCTTCATATCCATTGATCCCACTGATACTCATCATTGAAATCACGAGGGCGTTCATCTACGGGAAATTCAGGATCGCTCATTATAAAGTTATTTTTTTCATTTATTTAATTAACCGTGTTTTTTCCAGGTTTATATCCATTGCTGCTGTCGCTTTTTGCATCGGGCTTTTTGAAAAGTATGCACTACTTAAGACCAGCTTTACCTGGTATTGGCTCATTTATGGTTATATCGTTTGGGAGCTTGCACATTTTGTGTACCATTATCTTGCCCATAAAGTAAGGCTTTTCTGGTGCCTGCATTCAACACATCATGCCCCCGAACACATGAATCTTTCCGTCACCTACGCACATTTCTTTCTCGAAGCTCCTTATGCTGATGTTATCCGCACTTCTATTTGCATTTTATTGGGTGTAAATCCAGCTCTTTTATTTTTTATTATGTTTATCGATGGCACCTGGGGCGCATTTATTCACGTCGGTGAAAATATTTTACAAGATGGAAGGCTGGGTTTTATGAACCATATCATTCTTACCCCGTCGCATCACCGCGTACATCATGCGAAAAACCCATTGTATATGGATACCAATTTTTGTAACCTGCTCAATATCTGGGATAGAATTTTTGGAACATTGCGGCATGAGAAACACGATCAGCCACCCGAATATGGCATAACCCGCAAAATGAACCCGAACAATTTTATTGATGTTTATTTTGGCGAAATAGGAATGCTGGCAAAAGATGTAAAAAATGCACCGGGCATAAAAAATAAATTGATGTATATCATTATGGCACCCGGCTGGAGCCATACAGGTGCGCACAAAACCGCGAGGGTAGTAAAAGAAGAATTTTTGAGAAGTCAGCAAGTGTCATGATTGCTGTTTTGCAAGTATTTAGATCACGACTGTATCCATTGCAGCAAGTCGTTCTTTATCTATCCACGCGCCGAGGCCAGGTACGTCGGGCACTTCAATAATACCATTTTCGTTATAAAAGATCCCACCGCTGACAGGATCCTTTGAAAACATTAATGGTGTATCAAAATCACAATACAGGATATTTTTGCTGCACAAGGCCAGGTGTGCGTTGGCAGTCATCGTTATCCTGGATTCCATAAAGCCACCGACCTGCATGGTTATATTTTCTTTTTCTGCAAGGGCGATTATTTTTTTTGCTTTAAATAGCCCGGATGATTTTCCCAGTTTTAAGTTGAACATATCACAGGCACCCAATTGTATCAATCTTTCGGCATCCCGGTGGTCACAGCAGCTTTCATCTGCCATCACCGGTATCGGGCTTTTCTTTTTTACTTTTTTGAGGTTCATAAAATCCCAGCGTTGAATAGGCTCTTCACAAAACTGGATATTGTAATCCTTCAATGCACGCAATATTTTTATGGCTGCTTTAACCTCCCATCCCTGGTTCGCATCAATGCGTAAGGGAAGCTTTTTACCGATCGCTTTTCGTATCGCTTTTATTCTTGCTACATCCGTTGCTTTATCTCCGCCAAGTTTCACTTTAATCACAGGAAACCCGGCTTGCTTTATCTTCAGTGCATCACTGGCCATTTTTTCGGGTTTCCCGATGCTTATTGTATAATCTGTCACCAGGATCTTATTCTTTTTTCCACCAAGAAACTGATACAAAGGAACGCCTGCATTTTGCGCAGCGATATCATGAAGTGCAATATCAAATGCACTTTTGATGCTGCTATTTCCATAAATTATTTTGTCCATTGCATTTATAGCCCCTTCTATATCCAGGGGATTTTTTGTCTTTAATATTTGGGCAAGGTACTGTCCAACGACAAAGCAGGTGGACTGGCTTTCGCCATTAATGGTCATAAAAGGGCTGCATTCGCCAAAACCGCTTATGCCTTTGTTGGTCCGTATTACTACAATAATATTTTCCACGCTATGTATAGTACCCAGTGAAATAACGAAAGGCTCCTTAAGTGGAATAAATAATTTATAAAGTTCCGTTTGTGTGATCTGTAAACCCTGGTCTGTCATTTTTTTATTTAAAATTATACGCTTTTTTAGATACATTACTTAAATAGTAACGAGGTTATTTTTTTGAACTACAAAATAGGGTAGGGATAATTATTTCAATTCTTCCCTTCTTTTCATACCGTCAATATAAGGATTTACTACAAAGGTCGCATTCATATCGGGATACCTTGTTAATAATTGTTTTTTAATGCTTTTGTAAATCCTTATTTCCGGGTAGACAGGCGATTGCATTTCTTCAAATGACCAGTCCCGTACATTTATAAGTGTGGAATTGCTGTCGCAAATGATTTTATTTCCAAAAGGTGCAAAAAAGGATTGCAATACCTTAGCGCTCCCAACATTGTGAATACAAATATACATCCCGGGAGGCCTGGAACTGAATAAACTGGATGATAAATAGAAATCCCAATAGCCAAAAAAATTCAGAAACGGCAATATCCCGAAGAGAATAACGATCAATTTGTTCCACCCTTTTTTCATTGACTGAAATGATATCGCAACACCAGGTTTACTTATAAAAAATACGCACAGGATTATTATCATTACCGTGTTCCACGGCCAGATAATTTTATCATAATTTATTCCAAATGGCCCCAATATAGCGAGTATCAGCAAATGCATCATTATAAGAAAAACAGCAGAGATCTTCCGGAACGCACCAAATAGCAATCCAATGCTTAAAGATAATTCAATTGCACCCAAAAGGTAGCCGGCATGGTATTGCAGCCATTCGTAGAACGGGGAACGACCTGCGTTAGCGATGCCATAACGTACAAGGTCATTGCGAATAGAGATAGAAAATACCGGGTTGAGTTTACTGATACCGCTAAAGAAATATATTGAAACAATGATGAACGCAATAATTGACAAAGTAATTTTCTCATTTTTATAATTGGTAGCCAATGCCAGGATTATAAAAATGTATTCATACTCCCAGGGTTGCCACCGGTTCTGATCCAGTAAACACGATAGTACTTCAATAATAACTACGCTTACCTGTATCCGCCTGTTTGATGGAAATATCATTAGCGCAAACAATGCTGCAAGAGAAAGTATAAAGAGCACAAGGTGAAACGATGAAGGAACAAAAAGGAAATTAAATGGAGGGACAACCGGAAAAAATCTCTCAGCCAGCCATAATTTCCATGAGATGATTTTTGCGATAAGCCAGAATAAGCAAATACACCTTGTTACAAGTTTTGTTTTCGAAATACCCTGCAAATTTAAAATGGACATAGAGTGGTATTTTCTGAAACACCTGGAATAAGAGCCATGAACAAGAAATAAGAAGTACAAAGCTTAAACAATTTCAAGTATTAATATCATTGTATTTCTTTCTGCAGCGTCCCAATATTCTTTGTTTGGCCATTTTCTTTGTGGCCGTATGTATTTAAAACCTTGCCAGCAATTTAAAATTGATAAGCCGCGGCGTTAGCCTGTTAGGAATGCTAAATGTATTGTTGGCAAAATCTTTTATAAGCTGATAAGATATGGTATTGGCCCTGTCAATAATATTAAATACTTCCAGGCTCGCCCAAATATTTTCAAAGCTCCGGAAAGGAGAGTGGCTTCGGCGCAACGATTTTTCACTTAGCAAGAGTGCGCTAAAACCAATGTCTACTCTTATGTAAGGCTCGATGATCAATGCATTTCGGTACTTCACGCTTTTGGGAATATTATAACTCATATTGCTACCGTAGATCATATTCAGATGTACCTTAAAGTTTTTATTGGTACTTAAATAATCCTGTAAAAATAATCCAAGCGTTAGCAACCTGTCTGTGGGTCTTCTCACATAACCTACATCAGTTCGCGTACTGTCTGCAGCTACCTGGTCGGTCGTTTGTGAAGTTATCGTTTCACCCGCAGCGTTTTTATAAGTATAATAGAAATCATTATCGAGGTTTTCCTTTGTTTGACTAACGCCGATGCTTAACCAGCTTTCAGCATCTTTTACAAATTCTGTAAAAATCCTTGTTTCAATTCCGGTAGCATAGGCTTTGGCATTGTTTTCACCATAATAACGGATGCGAACGTTGTCAATATCATATACATCAACATCAGTCAGTGATTTATAATACGCTTCTGTGGTAATGCGTATCGGGCGGCTTCCGCTGGAAAGATTGTAATCGAATCCCGCGACGAACTGGATGCTCTTCTGGCTTTTTAATTTTGTGTTGACGGTGCCGTCATATCGCCTCATTTCACGATAGAAGGGCGGTTGATCATACACACCCGCGGCGGCTTTCAAAACAATATCTCTTTTCCAGTTTGGTTTATAACTTACCTGCGCCCGCGGACTAACCAAAAATTCACCGTTAAGAGAATTATAGTTGAACCGGGCTCCCACCTGTAGCGTTACATCTTTAATCGTGTCGCCCAGGCGTATATTATCCTGCACATAGCCACTGTATTTATCGATCGAAAGGACAGATGAAGATTTAAGTACACTGCCAATATTGAGAACGTCTGGATTGAAAGGTAAAGAATATCCTGCACTGTCCTGGAATTCCCATTCATTGAGTTTATCATGTATGATGGTATGGTCAACTCCGGCGCCCCACTGTATAAAATGTTTACCCATATCAAAGGTCCCTTTGTGACTGATATTGTATATTTCGATGTTGAGCTTGTTGCGGGCATAGTTTTGAAATATTCCGGCTCCGAGCGGGTTGATAATTTGCCCGAAAGTTGCCTGTGTTTTATCAAAATTTCTTTCCCCAAAAAGATAGGCACCGGTAATGTCAAAGTTTTCATTTTCATTATCCGCATAGCGGTTTGCCATCCATTTTAGCTTTACCCTTTTGTTTACCGATTGATCGAGGCTGAGGCCGACAAGGTTAGTATTGTAATTATCTTTTTCCTGTCCTTCAAAAAATATGTCAAGGCCCAGGTTTGCTGTAAACAACGGAGAAAAGACCGCGGTGGATTTTTGTGCCGATTCAGGCACTAATGTGAACCTGGAGCCGGAAACAATTCCGAGCAATTCAAGCTGAAGTTTTTGAGAAAGCTTGTAAGTAATAAAAGCCTGCAGGTCAGCAGCAGACGGCACATAATTTCCTTTTACTTCCTGGCTATTTAATAAATTCCTGTTTGTTTTGCTGCGAACACCAAAGAGCCATGTGAGTTTTTGATCTTTCGTTGCGCCTTCAAAGTGAAAGCCCTGTTCCAAAAGGCTTATGTAGGCTGAGCCGGCGAAAGAGGAAGGTTTTTTATATTGTATATCGAGAACGCTGCTTATCTTATCCCCGTATTTTGCCTGGAATCCGCCGTTATAAAAATTGATATTTTTTGCAAGTTCAGGGTTTATAAAGCTTAGCCCTTCCTGTTGGCCGTTACGAACTAGGTAAGGGCGGTAAATTTCAAAATCGTTTATATAAATAAGATTTTCATCATAGTTGCCGCCACGTACTGAATATTGTGAAGTGAGTTCATTATTACTTCCGACCAAAATCTTAATAAGGCCTTCAACACCACCTGTTGCCGAGGGAAGTGTGGTTGCGCTTTTTGGATTGATCCGTACAAGGCCCGTTTCGGTTCTTTCCTTATTTTCATTAATTACTACAGCCTCTAAAGTTTTTCCGCTGCGTTCCAGCTTCACCGTTAGTTGCTCTTCTTCATTTTCATTTAAGTAAAAATTCTTTTGTTCTTCGCGGTAACCCGAGAAGGTAAAGACAAGGGCAAAGGCTTTTTCTGCCGGTACTTTTATGCGGTATGTTCCGGAATCGGAAGTAACAATGCCACTTTGTTTTCCTAATACAACAACACTTACGCGGGATAAAGGATTTTCGTTTTCATCAATTACTTTTCCCGATACATAAGCGGCCTTTTTTTGCGAAATACCCGGGAGTGTTATCAATAGAAGTAAAAGGAAAGCGGTAAACCTCATAAGTGAAGGTAATATTTTATAGAGTACATTGTATCGGTTCCGTTGGGTGCATTTCAAATCGTCCCCGGCCGACGCGACAATTTGGAATGCCGCCGTTCCGTTTCAATTTTACTATTTTTGGAAAATGCGAAAAGAGCTCCTCTCATTATTTTTTATTGCAACGTTGCCTTTTGGGTGTAGCATGCCTGCAGAACATAAAGATGAAAAAATAGCCGCGGCAAAAATGGCTGCGCGTAAAGACCCGTTTCATCAGTTGTGCCAGTATTGGGAAGTTACCGATTCCGACAACCCGACTTTCAGGGATATTTATGACCAGAAAACCGAAGGTGTTTTAAACTATCCCGGGATTATTTTTTTGACAGACTCAACATTTCTCGAAAATCCCAGGTCGGCGATGCGTTACGGAAAGTTTGTATTTAAGGGTAAGGTCATCAACGCCCAATTCGACGATGGTAAAACGGCTGTGTACACAATCCAGGATTTACAAAATTCGACTATGGTTGTTCGCAGGGTTGAAAAAGATCATTCCACTACGCTTAATTTAAAAGGAGCAAGGGTATTTTGGCCCAACGCTGCGTTGAATCCATTTAGTAAAAATATCAGCCGATGGAGAACAAAGCCGAATAGTCCCGAAAGTCCCGAAGCCATACATGAACGGTTAAAAGAATGTGTGTTGTTTTATGAATATTTTTTCCGTGGACATGCAGAAAGCGAAACAAACGAAATAGATTTTCTTGGATTGCCATCTTGTTTTAAGTGGTACCAGGGGGGCATTTATGTGCAGGGTCAGAAGAACCTGGATAAAAAATGGATCAATTGTTTTTATTCGCAGGAACAGGCATTGCAGGCAAGGCAGTTGATGGAAGATGCTTTGTCAAAAAAATATGACTGGGATACGACTCAAACGAACTGGCTGACACAGACAGCGGATGTTCTTAAACAGATACATGATAAAATGTGACCTTGAATTGTTCATGAAAGTTACAGGGCTTTAAATTTACGTATCGTTTCTTTTGGATCTTCGGATGCAAACACCGAATTGCCGGCGACCAGCACATCGGCACCTGCCATAATAATTTCTTTTGCATTTTGTAAGGATACGCCGCCATCAACTTCAATTTTTGCTGAAGATCCGCATTCCGCAATCAGTGATTTTAAGTCTTTTATTTTTTGAATTGTGTACGGAATAAATGTTTGCGCTCCAAACCCGGGATTTACACTCATGAGGTTCACCAGGTCAATATCTGCTATGATATCCCTGAGAAGAAAAACGGGAGAATGCGGGTTGATCGCAACACCTGCTTTCATACCAAGTGACCTTATTTGCTGAATATTCCTGTGTAAATTTATACATGCCTCGAGATGCACGGTTAACCCGTCGGCTCCTGCCTCTTTAAATTCTTCAGCATACTTTTCCGGTTCAACGATCATGAGGTGCACATCAAAAAATTTTGTTGCCGATTTTCTCATTTGTTTTATCATAGACATGCCGTAGCTGATATTAGGAACGAATCGCCCATCCATAACATCAAGATGAAACCAGTCGGCCTCGCTTTCGTTAAGCATCTTACAGGCATCTTCAAGATGTAAAAAATCTGCGGCTAGAAGTGATGGAGCGATTATGGGCATGGCGAAGAATAGAAATTTTGAAGGTGTAGTGTTTATGAATTTATGGGTATTAGTGTATAGTATGCGCAAAGGTAATTATGAAAATCTTGTTTTCCCCGTCATGTATCAGGGATTCGTAATTTTCTCCAGTGCATCCCTTGCTTCAGTAAAATTTTTATCATATAGAAGCGCTGTTTGATAGCTCTGAATTGCATCGTCCTTGCGTCCCAGCTTTTCATAGCATTTACCCATCCAGTAGTATCCCTCATCAAAATTATTTTGAATAGTAACTGCCCTTTTTAATACTTCAGTGGCCTCTTCATATTTGCCCAGGTCGTATAAGGCAATTGCTTTTTCCCTGTAAGAAAACATATAGGTAAAATCCATATGAAGGCTGCTGTCAAAATAATTAATTGCTTTTATTTTATCATTAGTATAACTGTAGAATAATCCTTTTACAAACATGGCATCCTTTCCCGATTTTACCCTGTTGGCCCGCAGCAGCCCATCTGCAATTAATAATGACCTGGGATCTTTTACTTCAGCATATATTGTTGCCAGGGCAACAAGGTATTCGGGCAGCGGGTAAATGTTAGTTGCATGTTCAAGCGACCGTAATGCGTTTACGGTATCTTCGTTTTCAAAAAGCAAGGTCGCTTTCATATTCCACAGGTATGCATTGCCACTATCTTTCTTTATTTGCACATCGGTTAGGGCCAGTGCAGAATCATATTCGTCCTCGTTCCTGTACAATTCTATCAGGTTCTGAACCAGGGTGAGAGAATCGGGGTATTCCCTGATTGCATTTTTCAAAGATTCTTTGGGGTTAAGATCTGTTGAATATGTCGCATTGGAATACCCGGGGTTATTACATGAAACAAAGAAAGCAAAGAGGATTATAATTCCTAAGCTTGTTTTTAGCATGTTGCAAATTTACTACCCATATTGTATAAGATGGCAAAAGCATTTGAGATAAAAAAGATAATTTTGGCCTGATAGCAATCCCTTATAAATTATGTCCCGGATCTTAATTTCACTTTTAAGCATTGGGTGTTTATTTTTTTCTTATCAAACCAAAAATGCTGGTCAGCCTTCGGCACTTTTCAAAGCCGATACGCTTCAATACCCTGAAGAACATCATTTTAAAAACCTTCGCCAGCTTACCTTTGGAGGTGATAATGCTGAAGCTTACTTCAGCTTTGACGGAAGAAATATTGTTTTTCAACGAACCGATCGGAAAAACGGGATCATGTGCGACCAGATATGGATGGGCAAGGTTCCTATAAATGCGGATGAACAATTTTCGCCAAAATTGGTGAGCACAGGTACCGGGCGCACCACTTGCCCTTATTTTTATCCCGGTGGCAAATATATCCTGTATGCTTCGACCCATCTTCATTCTAAAGATTGCCCGCCTGTACCCGACCGGGAAAAAATGAAACGATATATCTGGCCTGTTTATGAGGCTTTCGATATTTTTAAGGCCGACACCACCGGTGCGGTTATTGAGCAACTCACCCATACAACGGGCTATGATGCTGAAGCAACTATTTCTCCAAAAGGAGACAAGATTATATTTACGTCTATGCGTAACGGTGATCTCGATTTATATACAATGGATATTGATGGCAGCCATGTAAAGCAGGTTACTAATACGCTTGGATACGATGGTGGCGCATGGTTTAGCCCTGATGGAAAAAAGATTGTGTGGCGGGCAAGCCGGCCCAAATCAACAGAGGAAATAGAGGATTATAAAAACCTTTTGTCGCAAGACCTGGTTGCGCCTACTTCCATGGAAGTTTTTGTTGCCAATGCTGATGGCAGTGATGCAAAGCAGGTGACATTTCTTGACAAAGCAAACTGGGCACCGAATTTTACTCCCGATGGGAAACACATTATCTTTTGTAGTAACCATGAATATACCAGGGGATTTCCATTTAATATGTACCTGACAGACATCAATGGAAAAGGGCTTGAAAAAATAAGCAGGGACAAAGGTTTTGATGCTTTCCCGATGTTTAGCCCAGATGGTAAAAAAATTATTTTCAGCAGCAACCGGAATAATGGAGGAGGACACGACACGAATATTTTTATCGCAGATTGGGTAGAATAATTCGGGTGAGCAGGAATGAACGATAGCGTTTAAATACACTGTTCACCATCGACCGTCCAGCTCTATCACCTCGCAGTCCTTAATTTCCTTCGCATCGATTACAAATCGGATCACGGTTCTTACTTTGTGCCATCCTTCCCTGCCTGCCGCGCCGGGATTCATATGCAGGCATTGTAACTTTTCGTCATATATCACTTTTAGTATATGCGAATGCCCGCTTATAAAAAGTTGCGGTGTATTTAGTAAAAGTTCTTTTTTTGTTTCGGGGTTGTAGCGGGGAGGATACCCCCCGATATGCCGCATCAGCACCTTTACCTCTTCGCAGGTAAACACAATTTGTTCAGGGTAAATGCTTTTTACATCATAGCCATCGATATTTCCGAACACGCCCCTCAACGTTCGTCGCCTGCCTTTTTTTTGCGGTTCAGCTTTCATAAGCCCGGCTGCTATCTCAACGTTCCCAAAATCTCCGGCATGCCATATTTCGTCACATTTTTTGAAATGCTCAAGAACGGATTCATCCAAAAAGTTATGGGTATCCGATATAAGCCCGATTCTTGTCAAGTGGTTATTATTGGTGTAAATTTACGATACGATATTAAATTATTCCCGGATGCCTGGTACCGTGAATGATCTTTCATTTTTATAATTGTTCATATTCAATTTTTATGCCTCACTATCATAGATCGGGTTCAATTCCTCATAAACGCCATACGCAGTTTCGAAAACCAGACGGGACTTTGTATTCGGAGCAGTTATTTTCTACGGAAGGCTTTTCGTCCGATTCATCTCTTCTCTATCATACCCATCCTCCTACACAAATAATTAAGACCGATAAACCATACAGCATAATGCCGGTTGTTGCAGAAGAAAAAATGCTGCAACACCGGAGCTTCCAGGGCTTTAAGATCAGGCCCGGTAAAGATTATATCAAAAGCCGTAACCCAATCCTGGTGAATAATGATTGCCACATTTCATTGGCTGCGCCTCAAAAAAGTACCGACTATTTTTATAAGAATGCTGATGCAGACGAAATAATTTTTGTGCATGAAGGTAGTGGGAAATTAAAGACCCAATATGGTGAACTGGAATTTCGTTATGGCGATTACCTGGTGATCCCGCGGGGTACGGTATACCAGGTGGAATTTGATACAGAAGACAACAGGCTTTTCATTGTCGAATCGTTTAGCCCTGTCCGTTATCCAAAAAGATATGTGAGCAAATATGGGCAGCTTATGGAAAATTCGCCATACTGTGAACGGGATATACGCCAGCCCCGGCATTTACAAACATTTGACGAAAAAGGTGATTTTGCCATCATGACAAAAAAGAAAGGGATGATGTACGGAATTCATTACCTGCACCACCCTTTTGATGTAGTTGGCTGGGACGGCTGTTGTTATCCGTTTGCCTTTTCGATACACGATTTTGAACCCATTACCGGGCGTATTCACCAACCCCCGCCCGTGCACCAGACATTTGAAGCCCACAATTTTGTCGTGTGCTCGTTCGTTCCGAGAATGTTTGATTACCATCCCCAATCAATTCCGGCGCCATATAACCACAGCAATATCGACAGTGATGAATTGATTTATTACGTGGATGGGGATTTTATGAGCCGGAAACAGGTAACCCTGGGGATGATTACGTTACATCCTGGCGGTATTCCACATGGACCCCATCCCGGCGCGGTTGATAAAAGTATTGGCATGAAGGAAACAAAGGAACTGGCAGTGATGATAGATACTTTTCATCCGTTACAACTTACCAAACAGGCTCTTGATATTGAAGATGAAAATTATGTGATGAGCTGGGCTGAATAGGACCTTGTAATCCTTGATAAGAGAAGGCACATTGGAGCGAAAAAAGGGCGTGTGAAAGTTGCGTGGAAAATACAAGGGCAGTCAGCCTAAAATAGAAAAAAGAGCGCAGAAAAAGAGTTGAACGAGTTTTGTACAGAAGTTCTTTGGGGTAAACGCTGATATGTCGTGAATTGCAGAAAAATTTTTGCCTTATCTTTTTTTTCTCTTAGTTTTAGTTCTCTTTATCTGTTAGCAAAAAATATACATATGATAAAATTCAGTGAGTTAAAAAAGGGCGATTATGTACTGGCCGGAAGTGATGGGCAATCATGGGCTGGTGAAGTAACCGATTTCAACCATGATGAAAAGGAAGTCAGCGTATATAACGGTGTGCAGGATTTCTGGTTTAAAGATGAAGACTTATATCCATTAGAACTCAATGAAGATCAATTGCTTAAATTAAAATTTAAAAAACATTTGAATGACGATGGTTCTGTGAAGTATATGAAAGGGGCTTTCAGAATACAGACCTCACGGCAGGACAATTTTTCGAATTTTGAAATGTGGTACCGGGATGAAAAAAGAATAATGCTGCATCCCATTTCTGTGCACCAGTTGCAAAACCACCATTTGCAAATGACCAAGGTGCATCTTACAGACGAAGTAATATAACTACAAAAGTGTGGCCGTAACCAACCTGGTTACAATATTGACATCCTGGGTAATACCGGCATAATCCAGGTGGACTATGTTGCTGTTTTCAATCAGCCCATATTTTCCTGCAAAATAGCTATCGATGCTGGTGGTGAGGGAGGCCGCGGGGATTAATGAGGAAGAAAGAGCCGTAGTAACATGGATCACATCGGTATAAACGACCCCATTCACGCTACGTGAAATTCCTTTTTCGGCAATTGTATTGGTAATAGTAACTGGTATTGGCAGCGGCACGCCGGGTATCGTGACACTAAGACTTTGGCTCCAGTTAATGCCCATAGCAGCATTATCTTTCAAATACAGTCTTTCAAATACTACAGTCCCTAAGGCCTCAGGTAGGGAGTCCCACTGGTAATAATCGCTTCCGGTGAGATTAAGGTATTGATTACCACCGAGAGAGTTGCTGAAAATATGGTAACTCTTACCGCCGATCGAAGTATCCCCGCTGAGAGAAATTACCGTATAGTCTGTGTTGGTAACGTTCGACGGATCGGAAGCATCAGTTTCGTGATAGTTCCAGGTACTGCCAGTGGAAATGGTCACATATTTATCTGCCGCCGGAGGAGTTGGGGGGTCATTGGAATCATTTTTTTGGCAGGAGATAATAACAAGTAAAAATGCCAGAAATGCGAACGTTTTTATTTTCATAATAGGATTTTTTTTCGGACCATGCAATATTAACCCTTTTTTTGTAAAATTAAATTATTTACACCTATCTTTGCGCTCCCAAAAACAGTATGGCCAAACAAGCACTCATTAAACAAGATGGAACAATCCTGGAAGCCTTATCCAATGCGATGTTCAGGGTTAAGCTTGAAAACGGCCACGAAATTTTGGCGACAATTTCCGGTAAAATGCGCATGCATTATATCAGAATTCTACCCGGTGATAAGGTGGGAGTTGAAATGAGTCCTTATGATTTATCACGAGGGCGTATCATTTTCAGGTATAAATAAAAGATTTTCACAGGCAAATAATAAAACCGACATCATGAAAGTAAGGGCATCAATAAAGAAAAGGAGCGTAGACTGCAAGATTGTGCGGAGAAAAGGCAGGCTTTATGTAATCAACAAAAAAAACCCGCGCTTTAAACAAAGACAGGGATAATAAAGTCTGGCGAATAATAAATTATTGAAATGTAAGGTAGTGACTTTTGCTAAGGTCCGGGGATAAGAAAAAAACTAAATTTAAAAATAAAATTTTCAAAGAATGGCTCGTATTGCCGGTATTGATTTACCAAAAAACAAGAGGGGTGAAATTGGGCTTACTTATATATATGGTATCGGCCGTTCCACTGCCCGTTATATTTTAGATAAGGCTAATGTTGTCTATGACAAAAAGGTAAACGAGTGGAATGACGATGAGCAAACGGCAATCAGGAACGTTATCAGTGGTGAATTTAAAACTGAGGGTGCCCTTCGGAGTGAAGTTCAAACGAACATCAAGCGTTTATTGGATATTGCCTGTTACCGTGGGTTACGGCATCGTAAGGGCTTGCCGTTACGTGGACAACGTACCCGCACAAATAGCCGTACCCGCAAGGGGAAGCGCAAAACGGTCGCAGGTAAGAAGAAAGCCCCGAAGAAATAAAGATTTTTTGTTAAGTGTGGCTTACCTATTAATAATGAACCAGTACCAGATCTCCTGTAAGCCGGAAGGAGGATTGGTTCAGCCGGGACTACGGTAAATACCTGGCCCGATAAATTTTAAAGATTACCTATTTAGTTCAATTATGGCAAAAGCAACAAATGTAAAAGGATCCAACGTAAAAGCATCCTCAAAAAAAAGAATTGTTAAAGTAGAAGCTTTCGGGGACGCGCATATCGTAGCAAGCTTTAACAATATCATCATTAGCTTAACTAATAAACAGGGACATGTTATTTCATGGTCTTCGGCTGGAAAAATGGGTTTCAGGGGCTCAAAAAAGAATACCCCTTATGCGGCCCAAATGGCAGCGGCAGATGCTGCAAAAGTTGCCCTTGACGCTGGCCTGAAACGTGTTGATGTTTATGTAAAAGGCCCTGGTTCGGGACGTGAAGGCGCGATCCGTTCCCTTTCTCAATCAGGAATTGAGATAGTTATGATCAAGGATGTAACACCTTTACCGCACAATGGTTGCAGGCCTCCCAAAAAGAGAAGGGTATAATACGAAAGGCGAAAAAACAGTAGGTAAAATGCAGGTACTCATCGCATAATCCCCATTGTCGATAGCCAATTTTCATAACCGGGTGCATCATTAATTTTTGATTTTTACTGATGATGCACCGACACTAAAAAATCAATTTATATTTTATGGCTCGGTACACAGGACCAAAAACAAAGATCTCCAGGATATTTGGAGAACCCATTACAGGTAATGGAAAATGGTTGACAAAGAACAGCAATCCTCCCGGGATGCATGGCGCAGCGCGCAAACGCAAAAGCCTTGGAGAATACGCACTTCAGCTTCGTGAGAAGCAAAAAGCCAAATACACATACGGTGTATTGGAAAAACAATTCCGGAACACATTTACAGAAGCCTCCCGCCGCAAGGGTGTAACCGGCGAAAACCTCATTAAATTGCTTGAGGCCCGTCTCGATAATACCGTTTATCGCCTCGGAATTGCTCCAAGCAGGCAGTCTGCCCGCCAGTTGGTATCACATAAGCACATTACCGTTAATGGAAGTGTTTTGAACATTCCTTCTTATTCTTTAAAACCCGGAGATGTAATTGGGTTGAAGGAAAAAACCTCGGGGAATGCTTCTATTACAGGAAACCTAAGGCCAAAAAATCCAAAGTTCAATTGGATTGAATGGAGCGAAGGTGCTATGGAAGGTACTTTTATTGCCTATCCCGAAAGAGAAAGTGTTCCTGAAAATATTAAGGAACAGCTTATCGTCGAGCTATATAGCAAGTAGTGAACTGTAGAAAGTAGTTAACGGATCAAATATTAAATCAAATTAAACAAAATAAAAAATGGCCATTTTAAATTTTGTAAAGCCAGACAAAATCGTTCTCCAAAAAAGTACAGATTTTGAAGCGCAATTCGAGTTTCGCCCTTTAGAACCGGGTTATGGTGTCACCATCGGCAACGCCCTACGCAGGGTATTGCTTAATTCACTGGAAGGTTACGCCATAGTAGGTATCAATATTGCGGGTGCAGACCATGAATTTGCGACAATAAAAGGCGTTACTGAAGATGTTACTGAAATTATTCTTAACCTTAAACAGGTTCGTTTTAAAAAGAAAGTTGATCACGATGCAGGTACTGAAAAGATCAGCCTTTCATTGAAAAATAAATCTGAATTCACTGCCGGAATGATCGGTGATGCGTCGCCTTCTTTCGAGGTAATGAATCCCGAATTGCTGATTTGCACGATGGATAATTCGGCAAAGCTTGAAATAGAAATCACTATCGGCAAGGGCCGTGGTTACGTACCTGCGGAAGAAAATAAAGAAAAAAGCGCTCATTTCGGATACATTCCTGTTGATTCAATCTATACTCCCATCAAAAATGTAAAGTACAGCATTGAAAACACCAGGGTCGAACAAAGAACTGATTTTGAGAAACTCGTAATGGATGTCGTTACTGATGGCACAATACATCCGGAAGAAGCTGTAAAACAGGCATCAAGAATTTTGATTCAGCACCTGATGATCATCACAGATGAGAACATCACTTTCGATAGTAAGGAAGAAAAGAAAGAAGATCTTGTTGACGAACAAACTTTACAACTTCGCAAAGTATTGAAAACACCTCTTGAAGATCTCGATCTTTCTGTACGGGCTTTTAACTGCTTAAAGGCAGCAAAAATAAACTCACTCAGTGAGCTCGTTCAATATGAGCAGGAAGACCTGATGAAATTCAGGAATTTCGGACAGAAATCTTTGAGCGAAATCGAACAGGTGTTAAATGAAAGAGGCCTTGGATTTGGAATGGATCTGAGTAAGTTAAGATTGGACGACGAATAAAATTGCAAAGGAAATTCGGAAATAAAATCAGTAAGTTATTATCGGTGTTTTATTTCCAGGCTCTCTAAATAATATATTTCAAATTAGCCTTGTAATTCCTGACACGGTACAGGGCATTAAAACATAAGTCATGCGTCACGGAGATAAATCCAATAATTTAAGCAGAACAGCGAGTCACAGAAAGGCTTTGCTTAGCAACCTGGCCTGCCAGCTTTTTCAACATAAGAAAATTGTAACGACACTTGCGAAAGCGAAAGCGCTCCGGCCTTACGTAGAGCCCCTGATCACTAAAGCAAAAGATAATACCACGCACCAACGTCGCCTGGTATTTAGCCACTTGCAGGATAAGGAAGCAGTAAAAGAATTGTTTGATGTGATAAGCGCTAAAATTGCTTCGCGCCCTGGTGGATATACCAGGGTTATCAAATTAGGTAAAAGAGTAGGGGATAATGCCGAACTGGCTATGATAGAATTGGTAGATTATAACGATATATACGGCAAAGGCAAAGGTGAACAGGATGGTACAGCGAAGAAAACTAGAAGGGCCGGAGGTCGTAAAAAAGCTTCAGAGGCTAAGCCTGACGTGGAAGCTGTGGATAATAAGGCAACGGCGGAAGCTGAAAATGTGGTGCCTGGAGAAGATCCGTCCGAACCCAAACCAAAATCAAAAGAATAATTTTTACAAAGCCTGCCATGTTGCAGGTTTTTTTTTGGCATTATTATTTTGATTTCAATTTTACTAATGCTAATTAAACAGGAATTTTGAACAGGTCAATAAAAAAAATGTTCTAAATAATTACAAGGTTCATACAACACATAAAATCAATGCCGATATTTCTAACAATTGTTAGTCCTCTTATAAAAATAAATTTTCCGGATTACGGATTTTTTATTCTGTTTTTCTTAGTTTCTTTACTTTTCTTTGCTAAATCATTTACATGTCTGAATCTAGATCCCAGCAGCCGGCAGTTTTAATTTTAGAAGACGGAAATATTTTTCACGGGAAAGCCTTTGGTAAAACCGGAACGACCACCGGTGAAATTTGCTTTAATACGGGAATGACCGGTTACCAGGAGGTTTTTACCGATCCCAGTTATTACGGGCAAATTGTAATTATGAACAACGTCCATATAGGTAATTATGGAGTGAAAGATGGAGATGTTGAGAGCGATTCTGTAAAAGTAAAAGGGATCATTGGCAGGAACATGGAAAAGCTGTACTCCCGCTTCACTGCAAATGATTCATTGCAGGATTATTTTGATAAGCAAAATATTGTTGCCATAGACGGAGTAGATACACGGGCGCTCGTAATACATGTCCGCAACCAGGGCGCTATGAACTGCATTATATCAAGCGATGGAACAGGCATACCGGATCTCAAAAAAATGCTGGAAGATGTGCCCTCAATGAATGGGCTTGACCTGGCTTCAACGGTTTCCACTAAAACAGAATATACATTGGGCGATGAAAAAAGTGAGGTACGCATTGCTGTTCTGGATTTTGGCATTAAGACAAATATTTTGAACTGCCTTGTCGAAAGAGGCGCTTACGTGAAAGTTTTCAATGCTGCAACAAGCTTTTCCGATCTCGAAAATTTTAAGCCAAATGGCTATTTCGTCAGCAATGGTCCCGGGGATCCGGAACCCCTGCATTATGCGGTGGATACCATCAGGGAAATTCTTAATTCGAAAAAGCCATTTTTTGGTATTTGCCTTGGACACCAGTTGCTGGCATTGGCGAATGATGTGCCTACATTTAAAATGCATCATGGACACAGGGGATTAAACCATCCCGTAAAAAATCTGAAAACCGGAAAGTGCGAAATTACCACCCAAAATCACGGTTTTGGCGTGAATGCTGACGCTGTAAGGGCCGCAGAAAATATTGACATTACCCATGTTAACCTCAATGATGATTCGATCGAAGGAATACGGCTGCGGGACAGGCCGGCTTTTTCGGTGCAGTACCATCCTGAATCAACCCCCGGTTCTCATGACAGCAGGTATCTGTTTGATGATTTTTTTGAGATGATACTTAATAATTAGAAGTTTATTAGCTAAATAGTTTATTAATTATGAAAATAGCAATTATCAATGGCCCCAATCTTAACCTGGTAGGTACAAGAGAAACAGACGTTTATGGTGATGAATCATTTGAGCATTATTTTAATAAGCTCAGAAAAAAATATGAGACTATTGATTTTGATTATTTTCAAAGCAACGTGGAAGGTGAGATAATCAATGAGTTGCAAAGTGCGGCCCTCACCATGGACGGAATCATTTTAAATGCAGGAGCTTACACCCATACCTCTATTGCTATAGGCGATACCGTTGCGGCTATTAAAATTCCGGTAGTCGAAGTCCATATTTCTAATATAGAAGCCCGTGAAGAATTTAGAAAATACTCCCATATCTCATCAAAATCTGCCGGAACTATATTCGGGTTTGGCTTGAAGGGCTATGGTTTGGCAGTTGAGTCTTTCCTAACCAAATGAGGGGTATTTATTTATTGATTCCTGTATAAGATTTTATTACCGCCAAGATCGGCATTACCCGCTTCGCCATACCCGGCAAGTAAATAGCGTTTCTTTTTTGCATCCGGATCTGTAAAATTGAAGGTGCAGTTCTTTAAAGCGGCACCACGTAAAATTGCAGCAAAATCACCTTCTTTAAGGATATTATTAATGGTAAAAGAACAATTGGTAAATTGGTATTTTTCGTCTGGGGATATTGCAGAAGATTTAAACCATCCCAGTTTTTTTGTATGTGAGATAAAAGTACAACCGCTGAAACTCATGCGTTTTTTATTATTGGTTTCAACAAGAAATCCTCCGTATGGAGCAACTCCATTGTAAGGTTTATCTTCAAATAAGCAGTTTGAAAATTTAGTAGCATCCTTCATTGAAGGCGAGTCGTATCCATGAGCGACAGACCCGTAAATATTGCATTTTTCAAATGAAAAACCTGGTTTGGTCACCCATATCGACCAACTGGTAGTTCCCCAAAAAGTGCAGCCGGTAAAAAAGCAATCACCGCTGTTTCCCGAGTCGGCAACCATCCCATTTCCCGTGTTGTCAATGAATTCACAATTTTCGAAATAGCCATTTCTCACCAATCCGACTTCCGCCTCAATATCTACACCTGCGCCTGGAGGCGAGCTAAATTTTCCTTTGCCCGTATGGTTAAATTTGCAATTTTTTACATAGAGCTGGTTACCACCTACCCATGACAGTCCCTGCCTGGAATTGTATTCGAAAGTGCTGTTGGTAATCAGTATTTTGTCGCTATCGGCGCTTTGTTTATTGGAGATAATCATCCCATCCAGGCCAAAATGGTGAATATTGAGTTGGTCAACAGAGATACTTTTACAGTTTAATATCTTGACCCCATTATGCGGGATCTGCCTTCCAACGTCACCATAGATGCCTCCTAAAATTATGTTCTGGTTATTCCCGTCCAGGCTGATATTTGAAATAGTTATACCGCTGCAATTTTCAAAGGAAATACAATTCCCTATGACCGCAACATATGCAGGGTTTACAAAATAATTATTACCATGGTCATATGCTTTTCCCGTTTCAGGAGTAAATGCGCCAAGGCGCAAGCTGTCCTGGTATTTAATTATAGCACCTGCTTTGCCTGCAATACTTACATTTTTAACGTTGCTGAAATCTAATACATCCTCGCCCATATAGACAGGTTTATTTAACTGCCCTCCTGAATACACCTGTTTCCCAACAATATAGGTCCCTTTGGGAATAACGAGTCTACCGTTGCCACCCCGCGCGTTAAAAAAGTCAGCCGCTGCTTTAAATGCTGCCTGGTCATTGGTTTTCCCGTCTCCTTTGGCTCCGAATACATGTATATTTTTTACTACGTATTCCTGCGATTTTGCAGTAAAAAACAGAACAAGCAAAAGACCCGTTAAAATAAATTTCATATGTCAAATTTACAATGGTGGGAGCCGGTGATGGTCACATTTTGGAAATAATATCTACCGGCGTTTTAGCCCATAAAATATAGAGGTGTAAAACCAAAATAAAGATGCACATCGGGGAAATTTGTGTAATGATTTAACAAACCAATTATGTAGGGTATCAATTAATGGATCAGGTGAATTTTTTCATAAGGCTCCTGGCAGTTTTTTTATAAGCATCCACTTCAGCGAGCTGGTCCTGGATAAATTGATTGTCTTCAAGACGGCCTATCACAGCATTCATTTCTTCGTTGGTGTCGTATATCATTTTCCTGAATGGATTTGTATAATCTTTAGCTCTTGATAAATAAATTTCCTTTCCCATCCATGCCTTGGTTCTTATCGATTTTTCAAGCAAGTCTTTAAACACCTCGGCTGTGAATTGCTTTGATGTAATATTTTCAATTTCGAGAAGCGATGTAAATGCATGGATTAGCTTATCGTATTTGTAATCTGTTCCCGAATGCCTGTAAAAATCATGCACACCATTCCAGGAGCTTATTTTACCGCGTTTGACATTATCTTTCAATTTACCGACATCTGAAGTGGTCATTAACTGCCCGCCAATATTTAGCCAGGCAGACCTTTGAATTCTTGTAGGTATGCTTTTTTTCAGTTCGTCAAAAGAAGAAAATTTGTTAACCCTTGCATGCGCTGCCAATTGAGTGATCCCATAGAATCCAATCAGTTCTTTAAATAATTGAATGGCTTTTGGAACTTTAATTATCTCTGTAACGCGCTCGCTGTTTTCAAAGCCATTTCCAAAATAATTGCCATTTTCGTCTGCCTTCATTTTTGATAACATACCGATAGCTGTGAACATTTCGTTTATAGTATCGGGTGCGAGATAGTCGTATTCTATTGTTTGAATTTTTTCCGTTCTTTTATCCCTGTCCTCGTATTTCCATGTATTTCGTGAAAGCGCGTACATATTATACATGAACCAGTAGCCAGGCATTATCACAAGTTTATCATTGGCAACGTCGTTACTTACCAGGCTAAAGGGAATGGGTATGTTTAATTCGGCAGGAAAATCGGCTTTTGATAAAATAGTAAATGAGGCAAATTTAGAATTGTGTTTCAGGCTTACGCATAAGCCAGGCCAAAATCCACGCCCGGCGATAATCTCACCATCGGGGCTGCGGCTGTTATGATTGCTTCCAATTGTGGCACCGGCTGCAATATTGCTTTGCCCCATTATCAATGAAGCGCATAAGAATGAATTGTTATGGTGCTGCTCGTGCGCCGGGAAAATAAGCGAGTTCAATACTTCGCAACAGGAAATCGTTGAATTGTTGCCAAGGTATGAGTTGATGAGCCTCGCGCCATATTTTAGTTGCGAATGTGACGCCATAACAAACCTTACCGCTTTAACTCCATAAAAAATCCTGCACCCAAAGCCGATAATACCATTCACCATTTCGCAGCCCTCCCCAATTTGGGATGTGCGGTCCTTATCACTGTTAATAGTGAGGTTTTTTAACTTATTAGCGCCTTTCAGGTACGCGTCTGTTCCAATAGAAACATCTTTGATAATGTTGCAATCTTTTAAAACACACCTGTCGCCTATTGTTCCATAATAACCCCGCCTATTGTCAAAACTTTTCTCAGTGATCTCTTCAAATCTTTTGAGTAAATCGGCATCATCCCTGTTACTGCTCCATAAATAAGCATCACCCGCCAGCATGCCGTTAAACGGGATAATACGCCTGCCACCGTTTTCGTTGCGAAGCTCCATCCACACTCTTGTCTGCTCGGTTTCTCCTTCTTTTAATATTCCATTACCGAATTTTGAATAGGCCGTGGAAGCCAATTCATTCACATTGGCAACCATAACTTCATTGCCAATAATATAGTGGCTTAAATAGTGAGCGTTATCAATACATATATTATCTCCGAAATCGCAGCTTATGATAGTACTGTTGTAAATACCAACCGGCATTCGTAAGTTATGAAACTCCAGATAAAAGGGCTCAAGCTTACCAATGCGGATAAGGCCAAAGAAATTATTGTTTTTTACCTGGGCAGGATCAAATGCCTCTGATACAAAAATCTTATTCCAGTCATCCGAGTTATTCCCATTGCCGATAAGTATTTCTTTTTCTGAACTTGAAAGTTTGCGGTAAATAATGCCATTGTCATTCTGTTTATTGCGGATATAATATTCATCTTCTCCTTTGGGTAGATATACGGGGTCAATAAAATTATAGCCTAAATTATTTACGGGATGTTTTGTAATTATATTCATAGATGTGGTCGTCTCAGCTTGTTAAATTAATATAATTTTTTCCCTGCCCCGGCCTATTCAACAGTCACAGATTTCGCGAGGTTGCGGGGTTTATCGACATCACAACTCCTGGCAACACCCATGTAATAAGAAAGCAGTTGCAATGGAATTACACTCAATAGCGGTGCCACTATTTCATCTGCGGGGGGAATCGCAAAAATATCATCAGCCATCGATGGAATAATTTCGTCGCCTTCTGTAATTATGGCGATAACTTTTCCTTTACGGGCTTTTATTTCCTGGATGTTACTTATAATTTTTGCGTGGTATTCATCTTTTGTAGCTACAAAAACTACCGGCAGATTTTCGTCAACGAGGGCTATAGGTCCGTGTTTCATTTCAGCAGCAGGATAGCCTTCTGCATGTATATAAGAAATTTCTTTAAGCTTTAAGGCTCCTTCAAGCGCTATTGGAAAATTATAGCCCCTTCCCAGGAACAGGGCATTTACAGCATCTTTATATTTGACTGCAATTGATTTCAAAGAATGGCCGTTTTTTAGTATCGCTTCAGCTTTTTCAGGAAGTTCCGCTACTTCCACGAGCAGCCTGGAATATCTTGCTTCATTGATGGTACCCTTTTCCTTTGCAATTTTTAAAGCAATCATTAGTAATACGGCTAACTGGGCAGTAAACGCTTTTGTAGACGCAACACCAATTTCGAGACCCGCATGCGTGTAAGCACCGGCGTGAGAAGCACGGGCAATTGATGAGCCTACAACATTTACTATCCCAAAAATAAAAGCACCTTGCTCTTTGGCCTTTTCAATAGCTACGAGTGTATCAGCCGTTTCGCCACTTTGTGAAATAGCAATAATTACATCACCCTTATGAATTATCGGATTCCTATACCTGAACTCAGATGCATATTCCACCTCAACCGGTATGCGGCAAAGCTCTTCAATAATATATTCAGCAACAAGGCCCGCATGCCAGCTTGTACCACATGCAATAATAATATAGCGGGATGCGGCGGTGAGCACTTCAATATTATCCTCAATGCCTTTCATGGTGATGGTGCCTTTTTCTGCGTCTAGCCTTCCACGTAAGCAATCGTAAACAGTTGATGGCTGCTCATAGATCTCCTTCAACATAAAATGCTCATAGCCTCCCTTTTCTATCGCGGCCAGTTCCATATCCAGGCTAACGATATAAGGCGTTTGCTTCTCGTTTCCAAGATTTTTAAGCACGAGTTCATCAGCCTTAATAATCGCAATTTCATAATCGTTTACGTAGACCACTTCTTTTGTATATTCAAGCATTGGCGTAGCGTCTGAGCCTAAAAAATGTTCACCTTTGCCAATACCAATTACAAGCGGGCTTCCCTTTCTTGCAGCAATGATCGTATCAGGATTGTCCTGGTCAAGTAGTAAAATTACATAAGCTCCCGACACTCGTTTTAGCGCTATTCGTACAGCTTCTTCAAGTACACAGCAAGCATTTTTTTGGATTTCCTCTATAAAATTCAGCAGCACTTCGGTATCTGTTTCACTTTTAAAGACGTACCCTTTATTGATAAGCTCCGTTTTAAGCTGGGCATAATTTTCAATAATCCCGTTGTGGATCATTGCCAGTTTGCCTCCTGCGCTTTTATGAGGATGGGCATTTACATCACTTGGTTCGCCGTGTGTCGCCCAACGTGTATGCCCGATCCCGATGTGGGCGTGCAGGCTTTTTCCAATTAAGGTTTGTTCCAACTCGGCAACCTTGCCCTTTTTCTTATATATCAAAAGGCCTTCCTCATTTATTAACGCGACACCGGTACTGTCATATCCACGATATTCCTGCCTTTTAAGCCCTGTAATAATTATTGGATAAGCTTCTCTTGGCC